>JANYEF010000394.1 GCA_025363325.1 Nitrospira sp.
GGACAACGCCACTGCCTCTCAGGCACCCAGTGGCGCTCCCTCGGGCGGGTTCATGAATACGCTGCAACAAGCGATTAGTAAGGCCAACGACATTCAATTGGAAGCGAGCCAAGCGACCGAGGCGCTGATGACCGGCCAGACACAGAACATCCATCAGACGATGGTGGCCTTACAGGAAGCCGATGTGTCCTTCCAGCTGATGATGCAGATCAGGAACAAGTTAGTGACGGCCTATGAAGAAATCCAGCGGATGCAGATTTAACAGGATGCTGAAAAAGTCCGCCAGCAGCGTTCTCGCATCGTTCAGACCCTCAACGTACCCCGAGGGTACGCCTCGGGCCTTCACTCGCTGCGGCCTTGCTGGACAGACTTTTTGAGCATCCTTCGGGAGTGGTTCTTATTGTGCCATGTGTGCGGATCATAGAAGTTCTCGCATATCGAGATAGTTGTTCCGTGTTCTGATATGCGGTATGTCAGCGAGTGAGGAGTAGGGTCGCCCATGCTGTCCAAGTTTTCCATCAATCAACGCATGATCATTCTGCTTGCACTTGCCGGCTCTATTGCCGGTCTCATCGCCATCGCCCTGTGGACGCAACAGCCCGACATGCAGGTCCTGTTCACGAATCTCAATCCCGAGGATGCATCAGGGATTGTGGATAAACTGAAAGAGACCAAAGTGCCGTATGAGACGACCGGCGGCGGCACCACTGTCCTCGTTCCGAGTGCTCAGGTCCATGAGTTGCGATTGCAGTTGGCCACCCAGGGGCTCCCCCATGGAGGAGGAGTGGGCTTTGAAATCTTCGATCGATCCTCGATCGGCATGTCAGATTTCGTTCAGAAGCTCAATTATCGCCGCGCGTTGCAAGGGGAGTTGGCGCGGACCATTGCGCAAATGCCGGAGATTGAACGAGCCCGCGTCCACCTGGCCACCCCGGAACGGCGATTGTTTGCCAATGATGAGAATCGTGCGCGTGCCTCGGTTGTCGTGTCATTGCGAAATGGACAAGCCCTCGCCAAGACACAAGTGAATGGGATCGTCCACCTCGTGTCGAGCAGTGTCGAGGGGCTTCAAGTCCGGGACGTCACCGTAGTGGATGGACATGGACGTCTCCTCTCATCGGCTGCCGGGAGCGACGATGCCGCAGGGCTCACCGGATCGCAGCTGGAATACCAGCGAACGCTTGAAAAGGATATCGAAACACGTATCCAAACGATGCTGGAGCGAATCGTTGGAGCGAATAAAGCTGTGGTGCGGGTGTCCAGTATCCTCGATTTCCGCAAAGTGGAAACGACAGAAGAGCGATACGATCCGAACAGTCAAGTCGTTCGGAGCGAACAGAGAGGCCAGGAAAAGGCCAATGGGGTGAATGGTGTATCCGGTGGCGTGCCCGGCGTCCAGTCGAATGTCCCGGATGGGGCAGGCCAAGAGCCGGCTCAAACGAGTTCGAGCGCCAATCAGACCAAGAACGAAACCGTGAATTACGAAATCAGCCGGACCGTCTCACGAATCGTGGAATCAACCGGCAGCATCAAGCAACTCTCCGTCGCGGTGCTTGTGGACGGCATCTACGAGATGGCCAAGGTGCCTGAGGGTGAGAAACCCTCAGCCGATGCTACCAAGAAGTATGTGGCACGGCCTGAAGAAGACATGAAGCGCATCGAAGAGATCGTGAAAAAGGCAATGGGCTATTCGGCAGAGCGGCAAGATCAAGTCCAGGTGACCAACGTGCAATTTGATATCGCGAGCGAAGAGCCTCCCGTGCAGGGTGTTGAGGCTGCGGCAGAACCGGCAAATTTCTTCATCCCCTATCTTCGCTATGGGGTTGGGGGTGGCCTCTTTCTCCTGATCCTCTTCATGGTTGTGCGCCCGCTGATGTCGATGCTGGGAACGACGGGGTCAACGGGCGAGGGGCAGACGCCGACGCTTCCTGCCTCGGTGAGTCAGGTCGAAGCGTCATTGGAGGGAAAGCCTCGCTCACAGATCGTCGACATGGCTCGGGGCAATCCAGATTCCACGGCTCTGGTCGTCAAACAATGGTTGAAAACTAACCAGTGAGGCGCATGTAGCGATGGCCACGCAACTCAGCGGCGAGCAAAAGGCGGCCATTCTCCTGAAAGCCATTGGGGAGGATGCTGCTGCGTTGGTCATGAAGAGCCTTGACCCCAAGGAGATCCGTCGACTGGGGGCCTCCATGAACGCGACGGCGAATATCACCCGGGAAGAGGAATCGATCGTCATCGATGAATTTGAGAAGGCCAGTGCGAACGGTCAAGTGTCGTTTCACGGAAAAGAATACATCAAGACCATATTGTCCAAGGCACTCGGCCCTGAAAAGGCCAACCGGATGCTCGAGTCCATGACCAAGAAGGTGTATCCAGGGCTCGACGCGTTGAAGTGGGTCGATGCCAAGACCGTCTCACAATTGATTAAGACCGAACATCCCCAGACGATCTCCGTCATCCTGGCGCACATGGATCCGGATCAGGCCGGTGTCGTCATGATCGACTTACCTGATGCCCTTCGGGCGGATGTCGCGTTGCGCCTCGCCACGATGGAAGAACTGCAGCCGAGCGTACTCGAGGAACTCAGCGAAGCGTTGCAGGGTTCGCTTGTCGCGAGTACCGGTAATCGCGCGACAAGCGTGGGAGGCGCTGAAGCGGTCGCCAATATTCTTACGACCCTCGACAAAGCCACCGAGGGGGGCATCATGTCGAAAATCGCCGAACGCGATCAGCAATTGGCCGATACGATCCGAGGGTTGATGTTCGTGTTCGACGATCTCATTAAGCTGGACGACCGTGGTATGCAAGAGCTTATGAAAGAGGTCAGCAAAGAGGATCTTCCTGTGGCATTGCGTGGAGCGAGTCCGGAGGTCAGGGACAAGTTCCTCAAGAACATGTCGAGTCGAGCCGCTGAGATGCTGAAAGACGATATGGAGTCTAGAGGACCGGTGAAGGTGGCAGATGTCGAGAAGGCGCAGCAGAATATCCTCAAAGTCTGCCGGAAGCTTGAAGAGGAAGGGCGCATCGTCATCGCCGGCGGAGCGGAGGCGATGCTGTAAATGGAACGTGCTTCGAACGGCCAGGCGACACTCACCCAGCCATGCGTACCTCTTAGCGGTCGACGAGATAGTTCGATCTTAGTCGTCGACGATGAGGAGGCTGTCCGGGAATTATTAGTGAGGCTGCTGCAATTGGAAGGGCATCGTGTGCGTGCGGTTGGATCAGCGCGGGAAGCGCATGCGGCATTAAAAGAGTCACCGGTCACACTCTTAATCACCGATGTCAAATTGCCGGACCAAGATGGCATCGCGCTGTTACAGCAGGCCTGTGAGCTCGATCATCGCATGATGGGACTGGTGATGACCGGCTATGGCACGGTGGATCTCGCCGTCCAGGCGATGAAGGCAGGGGCGGCTGAGTTTCTGATGAAGCCGTTTGAAAACAAAGTGTTACAGTTGACCGTGAATCGCTTGCTAGAGCTATATCGCCTGCGTTCGGAGAATACGGTCCTCAAACAGGCGGTGGTTCGTGCCTCCGGGGTTCGCTGCCGCAGCCTCGCGCTCACCGATTTCGGAACCGGTCACCGGTTTGTCAGCGACCAGGGTCTCTCGGACTTCGATCAAGGCATTGCAGAGGGTGAACGCCGAGCTAGCGCGCAAGTCGCGGTAGCCAGACAACAGGAGCAGATGCTATTTGCTAACGCGGTTTTGCGCCTTGATGACACGTGGACGTCGCTCTCCCAGACCGTCGAAGATGACGTGACGGCGCTGGCCTTTAGCTTGGCCTCACGCATCCTCCACGAGACGATTACCGAGCGTCAGGACGCCGTGATTGCCTTGCTGAAGTCGGCCTTGGCGTCGATTCGGGAGGCGGGAGTCGTGACCGTGCGAACGCACCCGTCTGATGCCTCCGTCCTGGAAGCGGCTCGTGCGGAGTTGTGCCGCGATCGCGGCACAGCATTGAC
>JANYEF010000436.1 GCA_025363325.1 Nitrospira sp.
ACTTGACAGAGACGGTGGTATAGCCTACCTTGCGGAAAACACAGGCTGCGGGCCTCTGGGAGAGGGAAATCTTCGGTCGTCGGCCTCCTCTTCCCATCGGCAGACTCATGGTGGGACATGAACAACCCGCTCCAAATCAAAACTATCGGCATCACAGACGCTCTGGAACTGATCGACATCGAGAAGCCCGAACAGGGCCTTGAGCTACACGTCGGCTCGAATGTGTTTCGAAACACGAATGGCGTCGTCAAGCTTCAAGGCAAAGAGCAGTTGGTGTTGGAAACGCAACCCCAGCCATTGGCGTTGCTCCTGACCATGGACCTGTACGATGAGCAGGGAACCCGCATCGGCCATATCCGACGGAATGCGCTCTCGGCACATAGCGCAGGGCGCTTCACCATCAACGTAAAGGCCAGCGACGAGGCAACCCAGGACGACCCTCCTTCAGTTACCGTAGCAGACCGAACAACCGGCCACACGGTGTTCGAAGCCTGCCTCATGCAGAGAAGAAAAATTCGCATAACCGTGGGGCACTTCTATACTCATAAAGGCGATTTAGTCACCGTCAGCCCACATTACTGCCGCATCGGCACCGGCCTCACCCTGTTTGGCGATGTAACGGAAAGCCGCGGCAGCTCGGCGGCAATCGGATAGTCGGCTCCCAATAGACCCCACCCGCAATTCTTGTAAATCCGATCCCTACAATCAAGAGAACGATAACCGGTGCCATCTTGGCTCCTTGTTGAAAAACACATCCTTTTTGACAAGGCACTGGACTCCCGTACAATGGCAGTATGTCTGACGTTGTGAAGCCGAGCGTGCAAGCCTTCTTGGTCTGCGACCAGGTCATTGAGGACAGCGTCACCAAGAAGAAAAGCCTCATTGGTCTTTTCACCCACCTGCAGGCCGTGAGCTTTCCCTTCCAGCACTCACAAATGGGGCTGTATTTCTGCCTCACCGATGCCGAAGGGACGTATCACTTCGACATCGATTTGATCTACCTCAACAACGAACAGCTCGTCTGCCGGGCCACCCTTCCGAATATTGCCATCGCCGACCGCCTTCAAATTTCCGATTTCGGAATCAATATCCCCTCACTGGTCTTCCCCGCTCCGGGGCGCTACGAGTTTCGCCTGCGCATGGAAGGGCATCTCATCGCGCAGAAAGACTTCAGCGTGATGCAGATGCCGACTCATCAAACCGCGTAGGACTTCACGCCGCTCCCGCATCCCTCTACTCCTGTGAGGTTTTCAAGGCCTTCTCCCCTCTGCCCTGCTTATGGTAGAACAGCCTGCAACGATCCGCTCGCGCACTTTCTAGGAGTCAACGACCTCGCATGTCTGAACAGGCTGGGGCTTCGAATTTTATTCGCGAGATCGTGGCCGCCGATCACGCAGCCGGCAAGCATGGCGGCCGAGTCGTTACGCGCTTTCCGCCTGAGCCAAACGGCTATCTCCATATCGGGCACGCAAAATCTATCTGTCTGAACTTCGGCTTGGCACACGACACCCCGGGCGGCATCTGCCACCTGCGATTCGACGATACCAATCCAACCACCGAAAACCCCGAATATGTACAGGCCATTCAGGATGACGTCCAATGGCTGGGCTTCGACTGGCACGAGAAGATGCTCTTTGCCTCGGATTACTTCGAACGACTCTACGAGTTTTCCGTGCGACTGATCCAGAAAGGCCTCGCGTACGTCGACACCTTGACGGCTGAAGAAATGCGTACCTATCGTGGCACACTCACGGAGCCGGGTAAAAACAGCCCTTCTCGAACCCGTTCCGTCGAAGAAAACCTTGGCTTCTTTCGACGCATGCGAGCCGGAGAATTCGCCGACGGAACCCACACTCTCCGAGCCAAGATCGACATGGCCTCACCCAATATCAACCTACGCGACCCAGTCCTCTATCGTATCAGGCATGCTGCGCATTATCGAACAGGGAACATCTGGTGCCTGTACCCGGCCTACGACTTTGCGCATCCCCTCTCGGACGCGCTGGAGGGAATCACGCACTCCATCTGCACCTTGGAATTTGAAGATCATCGGCCTCTCTACGAGTGGGTCGTCGAGCAGGCTGAAGCGCCACACCGACCGCAGCAGATCGAGTTTGCTCGATTGAACCTGACCTATACCATCATGAGCAAACGGAAGCTGCGCGAGTTGGTCGAAAAGAAACTGGTGAGCGGATGGGATGACCCACGACTGCCGACGATCAAAGGGCTTCGCCGCCGCGGGTATACCCCAGAAGCGATTCGGGCCTTCTGCGACCATATCGGCGTAGCCAAGCGCGAGGCCATCGTCGAGATGCAGCTGCTCGAATACTTTATTCGCGAAGACTTGAACAAGCGAACGCCCCGAGTGATGGCCGTGTTGCGGCCGCTCAAAGTCATCCTCGACAACTATCCCGAGGACCAGTCAGAAGAATTGGAAGCCGTCAACAATCCGGAGGATCCGTCTGCAGGGACGAGGAAGGTCCCCTTCTCACGCATCCTCTACATTGAGCAAGACGATTTCCGTGAAGATCCGCCCAAACAATTTTTCCGGCTCGCGCCAGGACGCGAAGTGCGGCTTCGGTACGCCTACATCATCAAATGTGTCGGAGTGACGAAAGATCTGCAGACCGGCGAGATCACCGAACTTCATTGCACCTACGACCCCACGACAAAGAGCGGCGCCTCCCAGGAACAGCGCAAGGTCAAGGCTACCATCCATTGGGTCTCTGCGGCCCATGCTGTGAAAGCCGAAGTCCGTCTCTACAACCCCCTCTTGGTGACGGACCTGGCGAAGGTACCGCTAGATCACGATTGGACGACCTATCTCAATCCCAACTCATTGGAGCGAATTACCAGCTGCCTGGTTGAGCCCAGCTTGCGGCAGACAGTGCCCGGCACACGGTACCAATTCGAGCGCCTGGGATACTTCTGTACCGACCAAGACTCGACCTCTGGCACACTGATATTTAACCGCACCGTGTCACTCAAAGACGCCTGGGCCAAGATCGAAAAAGCTCAGCCGGCTCGGTAACAAACCGAACGTCTTCCCCTCGTTCGCTAGGACTCTCCCCGAACTTCCCTCTCTTTCCGCCCTCTTGGAACCACTTTACAGACTCAGCATCCCTGCTACGCTTGAGGTAATTGGCGAAAACCAATGATAGGAGCCACCTTGCAGTGATAACCATCATCAACATGAAGATCAAAAGTCTCGCACATCTATTGTTCCTCTCAGGAATGGTGGCTGGACTGACCATGGCATCTCCTTCGCTGGCCACCACCACACCAAACGGGATTGAATCGAGCGCGACCGAAGCGGTGAAGGGTACGATCAATGACCTGATTCAAGTCCTTGATGACGAAACCTTGAAGCAACCGGAGCAGGCCGAAGAACGGCGTCATGAAGTCGAAGAAATCATCAAACATCGCGTGGACTACGAGGAGATGGCAAGACGTGCATTGGGAGACCCTTGGTCCACGCTTTCCCCTCGTGACCAGCACGAGTTCGTCGATCTCTTTGTGCAACTCCTTCGAGACACATTTGTCGGCCGCATCACCGAACATTCCGACGAGCAAGTGGTATTCCTGGGGGAACTTCGCGAGGAGGCCTTTGCCGATGTCAAAGCGCAAATGAAGGGACGGAAAATCGACACGCCGGTCGACTTTCGGCTGATTCGCCGTGCACACGAATGGCGGGTCTATGACGTGGTCATCGATGGAGCCAGCATCGTGAGCAACTACCGTTCACAATTCACCAGTATTATTCGTGACGTCTCGTATGTCGGATTGGTGAAGAAAATGAAAAAGAAGGCGATTGCCGTAAAGGTCTTCGAAAAATCTCCGGCGCCATAGCCCTCCCTCTGGCCATCCGTCAGACAGCTTCCATGTTTTACTTTACCGTGGTTCTGGGTTTGCTAGACTAGTCAGAGTGTGCGGTGCCAGCATGACGAGGAGCCTCGAACCGGATGGAGGATTGCATGATTGAGTGTCGAGAGTATCCACGAATCCCCGTTGACATGCGAGTCTTCTTCTCCAGCACCAACAAGACAGACATCCGCGAAGGCACAATATTCGATCTGTCTACCAGAGGATGTGCCGTCACCAGCATGTCCTCGGTTCAACCCGGTTCAGCGGTGAGAATCCTCATCAGGGCGACCGATCTGGGATCGCCGATTACGATTGAGTCCGCCGCGGTCCGTTGGAGTGAAGGTGGGGAATTTGGAGTCGAATTCCTCGGCCTTTCGGAGATCGATCAGCGCCGCCTGCACCGATTGCTGCAAGTCGCCACCACACACCAGACCTGCCCGAGCTGATCGCTGACCGATTCTCGGATTCAGCGTGGTACAATGGCGGACATGACCTGTCCTCTCTGTCACCAACCCAGTACCTGGAAAGACAACCTCTGGCGCCCCTTTTGCTCTGAACGATGCCAAGTGACCGACCTCGGCACCTGGGCAGCAGAGCGTTATCGCTTACCAGGACACACCATCACGATGGATACCTCGCCGTCCTTCTCGTTGGAGAGAGACGACGACACAGAGGAGCAGCAAAACAATTAAGCTAAATAGTCCAAGGACAGACCGTCTACCTTCCCACAAGACACAACCGGCAATCCCCACTCAACAGTTTCACTGGCGGCACGATACAACGACAGCGCGAGACGCTGGCTGACGCCGGTCTCATTCCCCTCCTTCATGGTTGGCAAGCCCACGGCATCTTGCTATGGTCACGGTCGGACCAGGCCCTCTTATAAGGAGTACAAGCCATGCTATCGACCCAAGGCTATGCCGTGATGACCGCCAAGGCTGCCCTGCAACCCTTCGCATTTGAGCGACGAGACGTAGGCCCCCATGACGTGCTCATCGCTATCACCCATTGCGGCATCTGCCATTCGGATATTCATCAAGCCCGTGACGAATGGGGCGGCTCGATTTTCCCCATGGTGCCGGGACACGAAATTGTCGGCGTAATCACACGGGTCGGGAGCATGGTCACGCGGTTCCATGTGGACGAGACGGCCGGCGTTGGCTGCTTTGTGGATTCCTGCCGAACCTGCCCCGCCTGTCGAGAGGGATCGGAGCAATACTGCGAAGCCGGTATGCTCTTCACCTACAGCGGCCGCGACAAGAACGGCCAGCTCACCCAAGGCGGGTACTCGACGCAGATTGTCGTGGATGAGCATTACGTGCTGCGAATTCCCTCAGCCCTGTCGCCTGCCGGAGCAGCCCCGCTCTTGTGCGCAGGAATTACAACGTACTCCCCGCTTCGCCACTGGGGCGTCGGCAAGTATCACAAGCTTGCGGTGGTGGGATTGGGTGGACTGGGTCATATGGCTGTGAAGATCGGCAAGGCCCTCGGAACCGAAGTGACCGTCTTGAGCACCTCTGAACAGAAACGAAAAGATGCAGTGAGGTTGGGCGCCTTCGACTTTGCCCTCACCTCACAGCCCGAGACCTTTACCCGACTACAGCGGCACTTTGACTTTATCCTTGATACCGTATCAGCCCCGCACAACTATAACGATTATGTGAACCTGCTCAAAACTGACGGGACCATGATTCTCGTGGGGGCTCCGGATAAGCCGACGCTGCTGGAGTCCTTTCCATTAATTCTGCATCGCCGCCGCATCGCCGGGTCGGTGATCGGGGGCATCCGCGAAACCCAAGAGATGCTCGACTTCTGTGGCAAACATCAGATCGAATCCGATATCGAATTGATTCCGATCCAACAAGTCAACGAAGCCTACGAGCGAGTCCTCAAGGGCGACGTGCGGTTTCGGTTCGTCATTGATCTTGGATCGATGAAGTGACTCTTCCGGCATCGGTCAAGCGGGGGCAGAAGAACAACGAGCCTTGAAGTTGGTGCTGGACTGGGTGCGATCAGGAAAAAATGGCTGGGGGACTAGGAATCGAACCTAGGTAGCCGGCTCCAAAGGCCGGCGTCCTACCGCTAGACGATCCCCCAGCGCGGTACGGAGTCGAGGCATGGATCTGAAAATACGGGGCGGGAAAGATTATTGGCTGGGGGACTAGGAATCGAACCTAGGTAGTCAGATCCAGAAACTGACGTCCTACCGCTAGACGATCCCCCAACCTTCCATCACAATAATATACGGCTCTTGGCGTCGTCAAGATCGATGCTGATTTAGAGACAAGAACTGCCTCACGCGTGAGATGCCCGATCGATCCCCTGGCGGAGCCGAGACAACGTCCGGTCTCGCCCCAACACCTCCATGACGTCGAAGAGGCCAGGGCTGGCCGTGCGACCGGTCAGGGCCACGCGAACTGGCTGGGCCAGCTGCCCCATCTTCACCCCCTCCTCCTCAACCAGCTGCTTGAAGGACTCTTCCCATTGTTGTTTCGAGAAAGCAGGGAACGCCTCGAAACGAGTGAGCAATTGGCCGAGCATCGGCGCGATGGCCGGCGTCAAAAATTTCCTGGCAGCCTCTTCGTCAAACGTCACGGCCTGCCCGAAATACGGCCTCACCCAATCGACCATCTCCACGAGCGTCTTCGCCCGTTCCTTCACAAGGACGACGAGTTGCGCAAGCCAGCCGGCCGAGACAGCCTGAACTTCGCCTTTCAATCCCGCCGCTTCCAAGAGAGGCACAAGCGCTTGAGCGACCTGGGACGGCGGACTGATCTTGATATATTCCGCATTCACCCAGATTAGCTTCTCAGGATTGAATACGGCTGCGGACGTTTGAACATTCTTCCAAGAAAATTGCTCGATCAGCTCCTGGCGGGTGAAAATTTCCTGATCCCCGTGTGACCACCCAAGCCGAACAAGATAATTCAACATCGCATCCGGCAGATAGCCCATGTCTTTATAGGCCATAATCGAGGTGGCCCCATGTCGCTTCGAAAGACGGGCTTTATCCGAGCCCAGAATCATCGGCAGATGCCCGAATTGAGGAACTGGAAACCCAAGCGCTTGGAAGATCGGGACCTGCCGCGGAGTGTTGGTCAGGTGATCATCTCCCCGCACCACGTGGGTAATATTCATCAGCGCATCATCAACAACTACTGAAAAGTTGTACGTCGGGTAGCCGTTCGACCGGAGAATGATCAGATCGTCCTGCACATTGTTATCGAAGACGATCTTGCCCTTGATGAGATCGTCAACGACAGTTTCTCCCTCTTGCGGAGCCTTGAAGCGCAGGGCCGCGTCGCCGGTCGGATTCGTAAGGGCACGATCACGGCAACGGCCGTCGTATTTCGGCGACAGCCCCTTGACCTCGGCTTCTTTGCGCCGCTCGTCGAGTTCTTCCGCTTTGCAGGCGCACCAATAGGCCTGCCCCTTCTCAAGGAGCTGCATCGCATGGCTGCGATAGAGGTCCATGCGTCCGGTCTGACGGAAAGGGCCCTCATCCCAATCGAGCCCAACCCATTTCATTCCCTCAATAATGGCTTGGATGGATTCATCGGTTGAGCGACTCTGGTCCGTGTCTTCGATACGGAGGACAAACACACCCTTCTGCTGGCGGGCAAAG
>JANYEF010000467.1 GCA_025363325.1 Nitrospira sp.
TACGGCAGCTTTCTGCCATGCGATCTAGAATCGACGCCGTGGTTTTGTGCAATCCCAACAATCCCACTGGCCAAGTGATGAACCGGCAGGTTGTGCGCGAGCTCGCTGAGGTTGTCGAGCAACAGCAGGCCTGGTTGATCGTCGATGAGGCCTTCATCGACTATTGTCAGACGCAGTCCATCGTCTCTATGCTGCATGCGTATCCGCGCATGATGCTGTTGCGGAGTCTGACGAAATTCTATGCCATGCCGGGTCTGCGAATCGGCTATCTGGTTGGGGCAAGCAAGGTCGTGGATCAGCTGAAAGATCGCCAGCCGCCCTGGTCGGTCAATTCACTGGCCCTAGAGTTCTCCCGAGCGGTGCTACATGATCATGTCTATGCGGCACAAAGCCGCACATTCATGAAGCGTGAACGATCACGATTCATGCGCGGGCTTCACTCCTTGTCCGGCATACGCGTATTCCCGTCAGCCGCGAATTTTCTGCTGATCGAACTTCCTGCCTCGACCGGCGCAAGGGAAGTGACGGATCGACTGGCCCATGAGAGGCTGCTCGTCCGCGACTGTTCGACGGTACCAGGCTTGACCACGCAGATGATTCGTGTGGCGATCAAGACCGCGAAAGAGAATCGACGGCTGATTACAGCCCTTGGCGCCTGCTTGAGGAGGAAATAGTCATGAGGAAGCGAAGCGGGCGCGCGATGCAGACCGCCTTTAGGGTCAGACGAAAGACGCTCATCGTCGACCTGGGGGGCCTCCGGTCCGTTCTCTCCTCCGCTCCCATGGCCGGTGGGATCACGCGGGCCAAGTATGTCTTGAACCATCAAGTAGCGGCCAAGCCGATTGGCAGAGATGATCGCGGCAGGGGTGCGGGCATACGATGCGCCGATCCCGCCAGGACGCTGAGCAAGCTGGCCATCTCGCTCGGCATCCGCGATAAATTTGTCGGTCTCATGACGGCCGTGTCGCTCGCGGATTTAGTCACAGTGCGAGAGGCCTATGACCAGATCTGGGTCGAAGGATTTGTCACGGTCGGGACTTCGAATGCCGTGCGGGCGGGAGAACCGGTTGCGGTGGGACACCTCACCAACAGCAGTGCTCATGCTGGCACGATCAACCTGATCCTCGTGACCAATGCTCGTCTGTCCGCTTCGGCAATGGTCGGGATGGTGCAGGTGGCGACCGAAGCCAAGACGGCTGTCCTCTTGCGTGCGAAGGTGAAGAGTTGGACCGGTCGCCCTGGGGCGACGGGAACGGGAACAGACGCGGTCGTGGTGGTGAGCGGGAACGGTCCTCCTCTGCGGTATAGTGGAACACACACGATCCTCGGAGAACTCGTCGGGCGAGTAATTGAGACGGGGGTCACAGAAGGGCTTGCCCGCTATGTGCGTTGGCATGTCCGGCATACTCCTCGCAGCCGCGTGAAGCACCCATGACGATTTCCAGTGCGCCAGTCAAAGCCCTTGCCATTCTCGGGACCGGCTCGGATGTCGGGAAGAGCCTCATCGTCGCCGGGCTCTGCCGGCTCTTGTCTCGCAAGGGTGCACGAGTCGCGCCATTCAAGGCGCAGAACATGGCGCTGAATTCTTTCGTCACGCTCGATGGCGGGGAGATTGGCCGAGCGCAGGCACTGCAGGCTCAGGCCTGCGGGATCGAGCCGACGGTGGATATGAATCCGATTCTGCTGAAGCCCGAATCTGATTCGCGGTCTCAGGTGGTCGTGAGAGGGAAGATCTACGAGGCGTTGGATGCGCTCGCATACTTTGAGCGGAAAGAGACGCTTTTTAACATTGTTCGAGAGTGTTATGCGCGATTGGCCACCGAGTATGAATGTATTGTGATTGAAGGGGCGGGGAGTGTTGCGGAAATCAATCTTCGTGATCGAGACATCGTGAATTGGCCTGTGGTCGAGTTGGCCGATGCATCAGTCGTCTTGGTGGCGGATATCGATCGGGGCGGGGTCTTCGCGCAGATCATCGGGACACTGGACTTGTTAGCCCCTCATGAGCGCCAGCGAGTGCGCGGCGTGATCGTGAATAAATTCCGTGGAGATCGTCGTCTGTTTGAAGATGGTGTTCGCATCCTTGAGGCCCGCACAGGTCTTCCGGTCCTGGGAGTCGTTCCCTATCTGCGAGACCTTCGACTCGATCAGGAAGATAGCCTCGATCTGGCTCGTTCCCGGTCGGTTCAGTTCAAGCCCGATCTCACAAACGTAGCCGTGGTTTTGCTGCCTCGCATGAGCAACTTTACGGATTTCAATGCGCTGGCAGCTGAGAAGGATGTGGCGCTTCGGTTTGCCGCTTCACCGGACGATCTCCGAGAAGCTGACGTGGTGATTCTTCCTGGGAGTAAGAATACGCTCGAAGACCTCGATTATCTTGTGACATCAGGATTCCCGTCTGCCGTGGAATCGCATGTGCATAGAGGGGGCGAGCTGGTTGGGATCTGCGGGGGCTACCAGATGATGGGGCAAGAGATCGCCGATCCCAAGGGATTGGAGCGGGGAGGAAGGTCAATAGGATTGAGGTTTCTCGATGTGACGACGGAGCTTGATGCGCCAAAGATCTGCCGGCAAGTCCGTGCCACGTCGCTGCTTCATGGCGTGGAACCGCACGCGCCAGTTCGTGGCTATGAAATCCATATGGGGCGCACCAGCCGTGGAGCCGCCAACCCGTGTTTCAAGATTAAAGCATCTGAAGTCTGGGATGGTATGGCGAGAGGTGATGAAGGCGCTGCTAGTGATAATGGTCGTGTCTGGGGCACGAGCATTCACGGTTTGTTCGATCAGGCTGCGTTCCGCAGGGGTTGGTTGAACCGCGCACGAGGCCGGAAGGGATTACCGCCTATTTCGTCTCTCGAGTCTGAACTCGTCACGACACAACTACGTGCTGAACTGGATCGCTGGGCTGATCACCTAGAACAATATGTGAATATGGATGCGATCTATCCTATATTTGAATATCGATGAATATGGGAGTCGTATGCGCATTACGAAGGTTTATACCGGGACCGGTAACAAGGGAAAACCCGTTTGGCTGGTGGTCAACAGATATGGAAGGACAGCGTGCGGGTGGAGG
>JANYEF010000478.1 GCA_025363325.1 Nitrospira sp.
AACAATGAAATCGGCACGATCAACCCCGTCAAAGAGATCGGCAAAATCGCCAAGGAAAAGGGCATCCTCTTTCACTGCGATGCGACGCAAGGCGTCGGCAAGATCCCGGTCGATGTGCAGGAGATGGGGATTGATCTCATGTCCTTCACGGGCCACAAGATGTACGGACCCAAGGGGGTCGGGGCGCTCTACGTGAGAAAGAAGAATCCGCGGGTTCGCATCACGGCGCAAATGGATGGTGGCGGGCACGAGCGCGGCATGCGCTCCGGGACGCTTCCGGTGCCCTTAATTGTGGGATTCGGCAAGGCCTGCGAACTCTGCGAGCAGGAGATGGCCAAGGACGCCACGCGGTTGATTGCGATGCGCGATCGGCTGGAGGCCAGTATCATGAAGGCCCTCGAAGAAAGCTATCTGAACGGCCATCCCACCAACCGGCTCCCCGGCAACCTCAATATCTCCTTTGCCTATGTGGAAGGCGAGTCATTACTGATGGGCATGAAGGATATCGCTCTCTCGTCCGGTTCGGCCTGTACCTCAGCCACATTGGAGCCGTCCTACGTGCTCCGTGCGTTGGGGGTCGGGACGGAGCTGGCACACTCCTCGATTCGCTTCGGTCTGGGCCGTTTCAACACGGACGATGAGATCGACTATACGATCAAGAAGGTGATTGAGATCGTCACCAAGTTGCGTGAAATGTCCCCGCTGTACGAGATGGCAAAAGAAGGCGTCGATTTGAAATCAGTCCAATGGGCTGCCCACTGACCCGGATCGTCAAGAGGAGGATGCATCATGGCCTACAGTGACAAAGTCGTTGATCATTTCACGAACCCCCGCAACATGGGGAGCTTCAAGAAGGACGAGGAAGGGGTCGGCACCGGCATGGTCGGAGCTCCGGAGTGCGGCGACGTGATGAAGCTCCAGATCAAGGTGCAGAACGATATGATCGTGGACGCGAAGTTCAAAACCTTCGGTTGCGGCTCCGCGATCGCCAGCTCGAGCCTCGCCACCGAGTGGTTGAAGGGCAAAACGATCGAAGAAGCCCAGAAGATTAAGAATACCGACATTGTGCAGGAGCTGAATCTGCCGCCCGTGAAGATCCATTGCTCCGTGTTGGCAGAGGATGCGATCAAGGCCGCCCTTGCGGACTACCAGAAAAAAGCCGACGGAATACTGGCTGACGCGAAGTAACGTGAACAAAGGGAGCGCGCCATGGACACAACGAACGCAGAAACTCAAGCTACGGTGATTACGCTCAGCGAGGCGGCGCTGAAGGAAGTGAAACGCCTCATCAACGTGCAGGGCCTCACTGAGGGGGGGCTCCGCCTCGGCGTGAAGGGCGGCGGCTGCTCAGGCCTCAGCTATACGATCAACTTCGACGAAAAGATCGGCCAGCATGACCAAGTCCATAACTTTGACGGTGTGAAAGTCATTGTCGACGCCAAGAGCGCCATTTATCTTCAAGGCACGCAGCTGGATTTCCAGAAAGACCTGATGGGCGGGAACTTCAAATTCGTCAATCCGAACGCCGACAAGACCTGTGGATGCGGAGAGTCGTTTTCAGCCTAACGAGTGCCAGCAGAGCACAGCAATTGTCCGACGGGCATGGCAGGCTGCCATGCCCGTGCTGTCAGAGGAGACCGCATGGACCATCACCCTCATAGCACCGCCGGCCCACGTGAGCTGCAGATGGCTCGCAGCATGTGCTGGCACTGCCAGTCTGAAGTGGCCGGCGAATATTTCTGTGACCGTTGCGTCAAGGTCCAGCCGGTTTCGAAAGAGCTTGATTACTTCACCTGCCTGGGCTTCCCCCGCCGCCTCACGATCGACCAGCACCAGCTGGAAGCCAAATTCTACGAACTGAGCCGGGCATTCCATCCCGATTTCTATCAGAACAAGAGCGCTGCCGAGCAGACCATCAGCCTAGGCAACTCCGCCATGTTGAATACCGCATACCGGACGCTCCGTGATCCGATCGAGAGGGCTGAGTATCTTCTCGATCTTGAAGCTGGATCGGTGAAACAGATTCGGAATTCTCCTCCCGCCGACCTCTTTGAAGAAATTCTTGAACTACAAGACACATTAAACGAGTACCGAGCCGTTGAGCGGACGTCAGCAACCGAATCGACGCTCCGTACGAAGCTCCAGTCTGAGCGGAATATGCTTGAACAGCGGCAGCGGGACATGGAGGCTGCGCTGCAGCAGCTCTTCGTTCAGTGGGACGCACTCCAAGATCGTGGGGAGGCCACCAGCCAGGCGAGGGCCGAGCGCGATCGAATATTGAAAGAGATGCGAGAACATCTGTCCAACCGCACCTATGTCAAGAACATCGTGAGCGATCTCGTCTCAACCATCGGATAATCACCGCCATGGCACGTATCGTCGGTATCGATCTCGGCACAACGAATTCGCTTGTCGCC
>JANYEF010000484.1 GCA_025363325.1 Nitrospira sp.
GGCGATTTCCCGTCATAGTAATAGTAGTGAAAGATCTCTCGATCGTTGCCTCTGACAATCCGATCCGGGGCACCGATCAATGAGACAACTTCTGCCATGGTCGTCGTGCCTTTCTTGATGGCCGAGATGGCTTCTTCTTGAAGCGGCTCGCCGATCGTTCCCCTGGTCACGACACAGCCTTGAGTCAGGACCAGGGCTAGGAGGAGGGTGATACCAGCCAGCGGCTTGGAAAATAACATGATTACTCCTTTTGCTAGGCTTCGTTTGGACGATCCTCTAAACCCTTTGGGCGTGCCAGAACAAAATCGGTTTCAAATATGGCATAGGATGACGGAGTGAGCCCCACTCTACGGTACACTGCCTGGGCAGTGCTGTTGCCCCCTTCGACGTACAGACGGACCCCACAGACGTTCGGGCTTGTCTTGGCGGTGGCCATCACGGTTTCATGCATCCGTCGAAAGACGCTCTGGCGGCGCCAGGCAGGGTCAACATACACACTCTGAATCCACCAAAATGCGCCATTGCGCCAATCGCTCCATTCATAGGTGACCATCAGCTGTCCCAGGAGTTGTCGGCGGCCGCCCTGTTCCTGTTCTGCGACGATGAAGAAGCCGCGCGCGGGGGTTTCGAACAGGGCGATGGTCCCGAGATGCAGGCGGTCGAGATCAAGGCGGCGGCCCTCTGTTTCAAGCGCCATGGCTGCACTGAACGACGCGATTGTGGCCGCATCCTCTGGTCTGGCGAGTCGGACGTTCAGGTGGCCGAGGACTGGCATGGGGCTTAGGCCGTTGTCTTTGGGGGTTGTAGCCATCCGGTTTTCGGCTTGTATAAACCAGCGGTACACTCCATCTTGATGGCGTCTCCCGGTGGCAGATTGATCGGACGTAGCTCCGGCTGGGGAACAAACGCGAGGAAGCCGGTGAATGGATGGATAGCCGTGGGCACAAAGACCATGAGCAAATTTGTTGGTGGTGCGACTTGCAGCGTCGGCGGTGCGGCTCCCATCACAAAACCGATCGCCCAGAGACCGTCTCGAGGGAATGGGAAGGCGACCACGGTGCTGCGCCCGAAGCGGGTACGAAAATTAAGTAGATCGGTCATTCCTTTGAGCGTGAGATAGACACTGCGGACCAGGGGAATGCGCTCGATCCACCGTTCTGCCTGGGTGATGATACGCCGCCCAACAACATGGGTGGCGATGGCGCCGATCATCACAACAAGGAGCAGAAACAAGACGAGGCTGAGTCCAGGACTCTGTCGGGCTCCGATATTCCACGGGAGATCGTGGATCAATTCGTTGAGTGCGTGAAATAAAGTAGAAAGGATCCAGAATGTGGCCCAGGCCGGCACGAGGACCAACAATCCGGCCACGGAATATTTCCACAGGTTCTTTGGCATCCCCGCGTGTTTCCTACTAAACGATCGGGCGAGATTTGTAGTGTAGCAGAAACCGTTAGGCGAAATAGAGTCTGCATGCAGGGCTTGATCTCATCGATGTCGGTGATCTATTCTGGCTCTGTAATATCGGTCAGGTTCACATGGAGGGACGTTATGGCAGAACGTACGGAAGCAAGGCGTCCGGTCAATATCGACAAGGATCTTCTCGCCATTCTCTGTTGCCCCGATACGAAACAGGATGTGAGTTTGGCTGATGAGGCGCTGATTGCCAAGTTGAACGAGGCCGTGAGCCGTGGCCAATTAAAAAATAAAGCGAGTAAGACGGTCACCGAACCCCTCGATGGAGGGTTGATCAGAGGCGATCGGAAGATGCTGTATCCTATCCGCGAAGACATTCCTGTCATGCTCATCGATGAAGGTATCCCTCTGGAAGGGTTGCTCTAGACTACATTATTCAGAATCGCGTCTGCTGCAATCTCGGGTTCACCCCTCAGTCAGTGGACATCCGGTCCAAGGGCGCCTCCCTTCCCTGCGGCTCCGCGCGCCTGTCACGCTGGCAGAGGCGCGATTTTCGCGACGAGCTGTCATGAATATGTGGGTTAGCAGGGCGATTTTACCAGCCGCTTGCTCCAGCAAGTACGCAGTGAGCACTTCACATCTAAACGTTCTGTTCCATGCGTGATGAGGAGAAGTATCCGTATCATCACGATGGTCGATGAGGCGCGACAACGGGCGTAGTCGCTTATCGACTGTCGGTCTTGGAGCCGGTCGAGGTTCCGCAGTGCTGGCAGAGATATTCGTATAGATTTCCAGTCGGGAGCACGAGCAGGAGTCGTTCGCGTGTTGGAGTCGCCACTCGGCAGGAAGGGCAATAGAGCAGCGAGGCATTCAGAGATCGGAATTGCTCCTCCTGTTCCGAGGCACTCGGTCTTGGCGGGCGAGCTATCCCGGGGGATAGACCAGGCGGCCACGTTGGGGCGGTCGGTTTACGCGGAAGGGCTGACATGCGGTAACTCTATGCAGATGAGGCAGTAGTGGTCAAGGCAAGAGTCTGGCCCCCTGATGTTTGCCTGTTCACCATGAGGCGTTGGGTCCGTTCTTCGACG
>JANYEF010000500.1 GCA_025363325.1 Nitrospira sp.
CGCGGGCCCGTTTCACGGATGACGACGCATTCAATCGAGTGGAACGAAGTCGTTGCCTAACTTGACTCCTCGAAGCAGAGGCTTGAAGAACCGGGGTGGGGACTGATGGCTCGATCCCCCACGCCGCCGACGGGCGTATCCCATGCCAGACGCACACTCACCCAATTTCACACGCTGCTTGCCGAGACTGGCTTCGCCGGTTTCCCTGGAAACAGTTCCCCATCTGGCGGACCGTCCTGAGCCATTTTGAACATCGAGATCGCAAAAAGGATATAGAGAACGACTCCGATCCAAATCACGTAGGGCTGGACGCCTCCTGCCTTCTTCAATTCCTCGTCCTGCTTCACCGGATCGCTCCATGAGCTCTTCTTGATTTCAGCAACCTGCTTGCGGCAGTGCCAGTAGTACGTATAGTTTGCTGTAGCTCCCGCCATGATGCTCCAGACGAGACCCACGGTGAGGTTGCCGGTTACGTAGGTCGAAATCATCGGACCGAGGGCGTAGACCACCGCATAGACGTGCATTTTTCGGTAGAGAAACCAGAGAAAGGAAATATAGAGAAAGGCCGGCCAATTCCACGTCAGGGCGAACTTCGTCTGCTCACCCAATCCGAACTTTTTAAAATGCTTTAGGTAGAGATCGGCGTGGGGACCGATGACTTGGCGCCAGAGATGTTCATCGGGGTGGATTTCGGGGTGGATGATGGTGGCGGCGGGGGCCACGGGGGTCGCGATCGGCGGTTCAGGCTCGACGGCCAGTGCGGTTCCGCACTGGTAGCAGAATTTAGAGTCTTCCTGATTCTGCTGTTGGCACCGTTTGCAGGATTTCATCCGCGCGAGAGTAGCACAATACAGACAGCACCTGGGTAAAGAAGCGGTATGTTGATTCCATCGCCAGGCCTATGCTACCTTCCCTTACTTTACAAGGAGATACGTCTGTCATGCCGACAGAAGAACTGAAGCAGGACGCTGCACGTTATTTGATGCAGACGTACACGCGTCAACCACTCTCGATCGTGCGAGGGCGCGGGACGAAGGTGTATGACCTTGAGGGGCGAGAGTATCTCGATTTCGTCGGTGGGATTGCGGTGAACATCCTCGGGCATGGCCACCCGGACCTGGTTCAGGCGATCCAGCACCAGGCCGCGCAGCTGATCCATACTTCGAACCTCTATTACACGGAGCCGCAAGTGAAGCTGGCGCAGATGCTGGTCGATCATTCGTTTGCCGACAAGGTATTCTTTTGCAACAGCGGGGCCGAGGCGAACGAAGCGGCGATCAAGCTGGCTCGCCATTATTCCCATGACAAGTATGGAACCGGGCGTTTTGAGATCGTCACCATGAAGAACTCGTTCCACGGCCGAACGATGGCGACGTTGACGGCGACCGGCCAGGAAAAGGTTCAGAAGGGCTACGAGCCGTTGCTGCCGGGTTTCAGCTACGTCGCCTTCAATAATTTGGCAGAGCTGGAACGGGCCGTGACCGACAAGACCGCAGCGATTATGCTCGAGCCGATTCAGGGCGAGGGGGGCGTCTATGTCGCGGACCGCGAGTATCTGAAGCAGGTGAGAGCTCTGTGCGCCAAAAAAGATGTGCTGTTGATCTTCGACGAAATACAGACTGGAATGGGACGGACCGGGACGCTGTTCGCCTATGAGCAGTTAGGGGTGCAGCCGGACATCATGACCTTGGCAAAAGGGTTGGGGGGCGGCGTGCCCATCGGAGCCTGTCTCGCGACGGACTCCGTGGCACAGGCCTTCACGCCCGGCAGTCATGCCTCGACATTCGGCGGCAATCCACTCGCCTGTGCGGCGGGCCTGGCCGTCTGTCGCGCCCTGCTGGAAGGCCACGTACTCGACCATGCGCGCCAGATGGGAGAGTATTTGGCGAAGGGGTTATCGGCTTGTAAGGCGCGACACCGGGTGGTGCGAGAGGTGCGGGGCCTCGGGCTCTTGCAGGGGATTGATCTCGATATGGATGGGAAAGCCGTCGTGAGCGCGTGTTTGGCTCGCGGCATTCTGATCAATGCGACCGGCGAGCATGTGCTGCGGTTCGTGCCGCCCCTCATCATCACTCAGCTGGACATCGATCGCTTACTCGACACGCTTGCTCAGATTTTCAGCAAACAGGCGGCGTAAGGCGCACTCACGCCAGATGGACACAACGGGGATGGCTACACGAGCGACAGGAACGCGGGCCGGCAAAAAAGATCTTCTGGATGTTGCGGCTATCAGCAAGGCGGAGGTGGAGAGCTTGCTGACGTCCGCGGCCCTGTTGAAAGACAAGCAGCGGCGCGGGATTCCTCATCCCCTGCTTCCCGGGAAGACCTTAGGGCTCCTGTTCCAGAAGCCGTCGACGAGGACGAGGGTGTCGTTCGAGGCGGGCATGAACCAGTTGGGCGGCCATGCCATGGTGTTGCCCATGGCCGAGATCCAGCTCTCGCGCGGAGAAAGCGTTGCCGATACGGCGCGCGTGCTGTCGCGCTATCTCGACGCGATCGTCATCCGCACTTACGACCACTCGATCGTGGAGGAATGGGCGAGGGAAGCGACGATGCCGGTGATCAATGGGCTGACCGACCTGAGCCATCCTTGTCAGGCCCTCTCAGACCTTCTGACCATTCGAGAGAAGAAGGGCCGGTTGAAGGGGATCAAGATTGCCTATATCGGCGATGGCAACAATGTGGCGAATTCACTGATCGAGGCGGCAGCGAAGATGGGGATGATCATCACGCTCGGTTGTCCGGTGGGGTATCAGCCGGAGCAGCATGTCGTCGATCGGGCCAGGATTGAGGCCGCAAAAACCGGTGCGGTGATTGAGATCGGGCACGACCCCCATATCGCGGCGAAGGAAGCGGACGTCATCTACACCGACGTCTGGATCAGTATGGGCCGCGAGCGGGAGCATGCGCGACGATTAAAAGTCTTGGCTCCCTATCAAGTGAACAGCCGCCTGTTGCATCGCGCCAGGCCCGATGCGATCGTCATGCACTGTTTGCCTGCCCACCGGGGTGAAGAAATCAGTGCCGAGGTGCTGGATGGTCCGCAGTCAGTGATCATCGACCAGGCGGAGAATCGACTGCATATGCAGAAGGCCATTTTAACGAACCTATTGGGCAAGAGGAGTCGAGCGAAACGATGAGTCGTGTCATTAAGAAAGTGGTGCTGGCCTATTCAGGCGGGCTCGATACTTCCGTGATCTTGAAGTGGTTACAAGAAACCTACGATTGTGAGGTCATCGCGTTCTGCGCTGATCTTGGGCAAGGCGAAGATCTGCAAGCGATCAAGGCGAAGGCACACAAGCTTGGCGTGAAAAAGGTGTATGTCGAGGATCTGCGCGAGATCTTCGTGAAGGACTATGTCTTCCCGATGTTACGCGGCAATGCCATCTACGAAGGCTGTTATCTGCTCGGGACCTCGATCGCGCGGCCCCTCATTGCGCGGAGGCAGGCCGAGATTGCGCTCAAGGAAGGTGCCGAGGCGGTGTCGCATGGCTCGACCGGAAAGGGCAACGATCAAGTGCGGTTCGAGCTGACCTATACCGCGCTGGCCCCGGATCTGAAGATCATCGCGCCTTGGCGTGAATGGACGATGAAGTCGCGGCGCGAATTGATCGAGTATGCCGATCGGCACGGCATTCCCATCACGGCGACGAAAGCCAAGCCCTACAGCATGGATCTGAATTTGTTCCATGTGAGTTATGAAGGCGGTATCTTGGAAGATCCCTGGAAGTCGCCGCCGGATGAAATCTTTCAAATGACGGTGTCGCCTGAGCAGGCGCCGAATAAGCCGCTCGAAGTCGAAATCGGCTACGAGGCTGGTGATCCGGTGTCGGTCGACGGGAAAAAAATGAGCCCGGCGACATTATTGGCTCACCTCAACAAGCTGGGTGGCGCGCATGGGATCGGTCGCGTCGATCTGGTGGAGAATCGCTACGTCGGGATGAAATCTCGCGGAGTCTATGAAACGCCGGGCGGGACGATCCTTCACGTGGCGCATCGCGGACTTGAGTCGTTGACGATGGATCGCGAGGTGCTGCACTTCAGAGACAGTTTGATCCCGCGCTTCGCCGATCTGATTTACAACGGGTATTGGTTCAGTCCTGAGCGAGAGATGATCCAGACCTCGATCGATGTGGCGCAGAAGGACGTGACCGGTACGGCGCGGGTGAAGCTCTATAAAGGGAGTTGCACCTTGGCCGGGCGCAAGTCGAAGAATTCGCTCTATCGTCTCGATATCGCCACGTTTGAAGAGGACGACGTGTACAATCAGAAAGATGCCGAGGGGTTCATTCGGCTGAACGCGTTGCGGCTGAAAATCAGAGCCCAGAGAAAGAAGGCCACTACGTAATGGCGCGAGCAAAGGGCCGCAGCTCTGCCGCGTCGGAAGGCGGAAAGGCTTGGGGCGGGCGGTTCAAACACAAGACGAATCGGTTGGTGGAATCGTTCACCGTTTCGGTAGTGGTCGATCGCCGGCTCTATGCCTATGACATTCAGGGCAGCATCGCCCATTGCAAGACATTGGGGAAGGCGCGGGTATTGACCGCCTCTGAAACCAAGGCGATCGTGCGGGGGCTGGAATCGGTGAAGGTCGAGCTGGATCGGGGCCGCTTTCGGTTCACTCAACAAGACGAAGATATTCACATGGCGATTGAGCGCCGGCTGACAGAGCTGATCGGTCCGCTCGGCGGCAAGTTGCACACGGGCCGGAGCCGGAACGACCAGGTCGCGTTGGATATCCGCCTCTATTTGCGGGATCAACTCAGTCAGCTCGTGGGGCCCCTCGAAAATTTTCAGCGGGTCTTGGTGGCGAAGGGGAAGGCGAATCGAACGGTCGTCATGCCGGGGTACACGCATCTGCAACGGGCGCAGCCGGTGCTGTTCGCGCATCATCTCTTGGCCTATGTGGAAATGATCGAGCGGGACAAAGGGCGATTTCGCGATGCATCGGTGCGCGTGAATGTCATGCCGTTGGGGTCTGGCGCGCTCGCGGGAACCAACTACCCAGTCGATCGTCTATTCACTGCCGAGCTGCTGGGCTTTCCCGCCGTGACGCAGAATAGTCTCGATGCTGTGTCCGATCGGGATTTCATGATCGAGGTGGCCTCGGCGCTGTCGATCACGATGATGCATCTGTCCCGGCTCAGTGAAGAATTAATTCTCTGGTCGTCCCAGGAGTTCCAATTCGTCGAACTTCCCGATGCCTTCTGTACGGGCAGTAGTATGATGCCGCAGAAGAAGAATCCCGATGTGCCTGAATTGGTGCGGGGGAAAACGGGACGTGTCTATGGCCATTTATTCAATCTGCTGACGACCCTCAAGGCTCTGCCTCTGAGTTATAATCGAGATCTTCAGGAAGATAAGCCGGCGCTCTTCGATGCTCTCGATACTGTGGTCGCGTCGGTGGAGGTCTTGACGGAGCTGATGCGCCGACTCACTGTGAACCGGGATGTCCTCAAACAGGCGGTTCAGGGTGGTGGAATGCTGGCCACGGAGGTGGCGGACTATCTCGTGACTAGAGGGGTACCGTTTCGTGAAGCGCATGCGATCACGGGCCGTCTGGTGCGGGCCGCATTGGATCAAGGCCGTGAACTTACGGATTTCTCGCTCGAGGAGCTGCGGACGTTTTCCGAGCGAATCGAAAAAGGATTATTCGCCCGGTTGACGGTCACCGCCGCGATCGACCAGAAGTCTCAGATAGGCGGAACTGCCCGAACGCGAGTGGAACAACGCATCAAAGAACTCGAGCGGATGCTTTCGTGAGCGTTTCCATGCTGAGTGTCAAATCTATCCTGGTTGGTGTGCTAGCGGGAATGTTGGTAGCCTGTGGGATCGTGGGGCCGCCGGTTCCTCCTGAAAATGTCGGCGTGAATCGGACCATTGAGCTGCAAAAGAAATTAGAGGTGCTTGAGGAGAAACAGCGTGATGCGGCAGCGGCTGCCGAATCCGTCGAGCCACCACCACCGGACGCAATGCTTCAGGGACAGGATGTCAATCTTCCTCCGTTACGACCGGTGGGAGATCGGTAATGTTGAAACCGTCATCCGCTGGACCTGTGTAGCTGAATAACGGTATAATGAACACATTGAGTGTTGCAGCGTGCCTCCCTCCTTAGAATACGCCACGCTTGCGATAACGAAAGCCGCCATCAATGAGAACAGACTTAAGGCTTGGAAGCAGGGCTGTGCCCAGCTAAATTGCTGCAGGCGCTCTCGCTCATTCCTCGGCGGAGTGCACACGTTTCCGGATGATACATCGGGGCGGCGTTCCTCTGTGCAGGGATGCCGGGCTATCGAGGTCGAGCATGCGGAGCCGGAGTCGGCTCCGACGAAGAAGACAGCGTACAGACAACTATGGGAATCGCTTAGAACATTTCAACGAACATATTGACAACCTCAACTGGATAGCCGGTTAGAGGTGAGGAGAAACACTTCATGGAACTTATTCAACCCACACGGCCCAGTCAACTCATCGAGCAGGCACCGATGGCCAAGTACGCACCAGGCAAGCGGCTGTTGCTGGTCGATCCGTATCCGCGCAATAACCCCTATCGGTTGACCGCGTCGGAGCGACGCGCGGTGTGGTTTCCCAAGCTGAGCTTGCCGGTGATCGCGGCGTATACGCCGGAGAATTGGGAAGTCAGCCTGATCGATGAAGCGGTTCAAGATATCGATTTCGACTTTCCTTGTGACATGGTCGGCCTCTCCATCATGACCTGCTATGCCCCTCGCGCCTACGAGATCGCAACGGAGTTTCGCAAACGAGGCAAGACGATCGTCATGGGAGGCGTCCATCCTACATACTGCCCTGACGAAGCGCTTCGGTATGCCGACGCGATCGTCTGTGGGGAAGCCGAAGATCTCTGGCCGCAGTTGGTCGCGGACTATGAGGCGGGGAAGATGCAGCGCATGTATAAGATGACATCGTTCCCTTCTCTGGAGAAGTACAAGAGCCCCCGTGTCGAATTGCTGAGCCCCGACTCGTACATGACGAGGCAGTGTAGCTTTACGACCCGCGGCTGCCATTTCGATTGCGAGTTTTGCAGCGTGTCCCCGTTTAACGGAAAGACCACGCGGCGTCGACCGGTGCAGGAAGTGGTCACGGAACTTCGAAATGTTCAGCGATGGATTCGCAGTGAGTTGGTCGAGCGATTGGGCGACGAGCCGCTGTGGAACGCCTTCGTCACCGCACTTCGGATTCGGGTGGGCATCGAGGACGGCAGCATCGTCGCGTTTGTCGATGACTTGCACAACAGCAACCGTACCTATTGTCGTGAGCTCTGGGCCGCGCTGAAGCCGCTCAAGATTAAATGGGGCTGCCAGTCCACGATGTTCCTGGCTGACGACGAGGAGATGGTCAAGCTTGCGGCCGAGAGTGGCTGCGTGTCGGTCTTCGTCGGGATGGAGTCGCTCGATGAAGACGCGCTGGACGAAACGAACAAGCCGTTTAACCGAGTCAAGAAGTTCTCCGATGAAATCAAGATGTTCCACGATTACGGCATTATGGTGAATCCCGGGATCGTGTTCGGATTCGACAGCGACGATGTGACCGTGTTCGAACGGGCCGTCGACTTCTTGACGAAGAACCAGGTGGAATTGGCGTACTTCAACGTGCTGACGCCCCTTCCTGGTACGGCGCTGTACGACCGCTTCGAAAAGGCCGGTCGTATCTTCGATAGGGACTGGTCGAAGTACGACGGCAAGCATGTGGTGTACCAGCCGAGCCGGATGACGACCGAGCAACTACAGGACGGATTTCACTGGGCCAACCACCAATTCTATTCACTGTCTTCGATCTGGAAACGACTGTCAGGCACGAGTCAGCGGCTTATTCCGCGATGGGAGATGAATCGTGAATTTCGGAAGTTGGTCAAGCGAACCTGTCCCAAAGCCTCCCTGTCGCCGCTCGCGGGGGTGCTGAAGAATCTCCAAGCGAAGCTCCCGGTGTTGGACAAGGAACAATTGATTCCTAGCGCGCTGCATGCACTGAAACAGGCGCTAGATCCGAACGCGCTCTCGGCGCAACAGTTGATATTCCACATCAAGGCCAAGCGGCATGACAAATTCGCTGCTCTGTTCGTGGATCTTGAGGGTACCCTCGATCGTCTGAATGCCTTGGAATTGATCAAGCGAATTAAGGAAGCGGCCAATCAGGCACGCATGGACATCATCGTTAACTTCGAGCACCTCAAGCTGGCGACGCCCGACGCCCTCAAGGCGTTGCTGGATTCGGACGCGATGAAGGTCGCCATTCCGAATGTAAAGGTCCGCTATCGTAAGTTCAAGGATGCGTTCGAGGCCTCCTTGCAGGGTTTCTCTCTCGCAGGCATCGAGCATCTCAACGAAGATTTGCAGGATGCATAATTTTGAGTACCGGCATGGTGAACTCTATTGCGAACAGGTGCCGGTCAGCCGGATTGCGAAGGAGGTCGGCACGCCTTGCTACATCTATAGCTACGCGACCCTTGTTCGTCACTTCCGGGCCTATGATGGGGCCTTCAAGAGCCTACCCCATGTGATTGCGTTCGCCATGAAGGCCAACTCCAATATCGCGAT
>JANYEF010000549.1 GCA_025363325.1 Nitrospira sp.
TTCAGGTCCCTACACGTCAAATAGAATTTCAGTCCCTGCGCTCCGCGCGTGCGATCTCCTTTTCCGACGAAAGTCTCAGCTTCTTCGTCGCGCGCTGCTGGCTCCGGTGGCCTCGGCGATCTTCGCGGGCAAAGCTCTTCTTCTTAGAAGCTGAGCCGAAGACTTGTGTCCACTTCCCGTTCCTAAAAATGATCTGATAACCGCCGGAAAGGATCTGAAATGGCTTCTTGACCTTGTTGAGGTGGTCGAACTGCGCTGACCAGGTTTTGCGAAAGACTTCGAAGTAGGCGGGGTACACAAAATCGCTCATCGCAATGCCCTTGACGTCGAAGTTGAGTGCCTCGACCGGATCCGCACTCTCGTATGCATACATGGTTTTCGCGTCGGGGCCTGTGGTCATCATGTTGATGGCCGGGTCGACCAGCATCTCGACGAGTTCGTGCGACGCCGACACGCTCACCAGCTCACCATCCGCTAGAGTTGTCTTTACGAAGACTTTGGACAGCGGCAATCCACCGGGTGTGAGATCGTGATACGCGAGGGCGCCGGGCTGATCGGCATTGTCGAGGAACACCATCGCCCAGGCGTCTTTCACGAAATCTGTTGTCTTGATTAGCTTCGCGGGCGTGCCCCAAATAGGTACTATGTGTTTATTCACGTATGCTTGCATGGCCGCAATCAGGGCGTCAAAGTTGACGCCGAGAGCGACCGTCGCCCTATTAAAGCACGCAATGGTGGGAACTTGTCCTTGGTTGAATGCACCGAATGTGGGTTTTGCCGTCTTCATATGTTTTCCTCCTTGTAGGAAGCAGCGCCGACTTGTCCAATACGCAGCAGTCAGCATGCTTCGTTAACTGAAAAAAAGCCAAGTCAGCAGAGCATCTCCCCTCTCTTATTCGATCGCCTCTCGGAATCGAATCAAACTATATGGCATCCACATGAGGTCATGGAGACTCTATGAAAAGAGTTCTCGATCACGAATTTTCCGAGCATCGGTATAGTCTTCCCCCCACCAGAGCTTCTCTCCCACTTTTCGTGGAGGCTTCGCGAGCGCGAGTGGTTTCCCGGCTTTCTTGGCCTCCTGCTGAGTGACTCTGAAATGATAATGGTCGAAGATGCTCAACCCCTCGATGACGTAGGATACTGCGATGCGGCGGTCGCGGATGAGAACCAGATTTTCTCCGTTGGAGGTATCAGCCGCTCCGGAAAAATTGTAGGAGCCGAGATAGACTCGGGCCGTCGGTTTGTCAAAGTCGATGACCACAAATTTATGATGCATGCGGATGCCGCTGCCTCCTGTTGGTTCCGATTTGAATGGCTCCGGGAGGTTTTTCGTCAGGGCTGCAGGATAGACTGGCGTGACATTGCCGTCCGGTTTCTGTAGGTCGATACCGCCGACCTTGCGGTCGGAAATGCCGTAAACGAAGATCTTCTTATCTTGAGTAATTTTCGTGATCTCGTCTCGAATAGGGCCATCGGTTTGATAGAGAAACGCCAGCGAATAAAACAGGTTCGAGGTGGTTTTCTTGCCGATATCATCGGCAATCGACTGCAACAACGCGTTCGACGTCGCGTGCGGCGAAAATGCCACCTTCGCGTTGATCCCGTTCAAGCCGAGGCTGGTCCATTCTGCAGAGTCTGTCTTACCAAAGTCCCCAGGTGTGCCGTTATTCCAATAGTCTTCGAAGGCCGTAAGGAAAGGCTTGATCGCACTCTTGCCCTGCACGATCACGGCGTTGTTGGATTGTACGAAGAAGCCGCGCCACGAGAAATTGGTGGAGCCACACACGACCGTCTTCACCTTCGGACCGTCGACCACGATAGACTTGTTGTGCTGAAGCTTTCCCATGTGCTGCCGCTTCACGTTCTTCTCGCCGGCCGAAGCCGATAGGCGTTCCGCTGCTTGGGTCTCACCTGAATGCGGCTCGCCGTGGTCGGCGCTGTCGTCGATGATTATTTTCAGTCGAGCCCCGAGTTGTTCGAGGCGTGCCACCATACCGGGTTCATTGAGATCGTAGGCTACCACGCGGACCTGCGCGTTCTTGTCGATGATGGCTTGGTCGAGCACTTCGAGGATAGCCTGCCGAGCTTCGAAGCCCATCCACGCCAGAGCCTCATTGGCCTTGGGATGGGTTGGGATGAAGGTTAGTCCTTCATCTGCTTTCTGTGGTAACAACGTGGAGATCGGTGCGACCGATTCGTATCGATCCACGAATGCCTGGGACGACACAAAACCTCGGGTGAAGGTGACGTTCAGTTGCCTCGGATAGGTCTCACGCCGAAGCTCCATCGCGGCTCCTTGCGCTTCGCCGTAACTCAGCTCATCCTTCTCGTTCATGAAGACCGGGGTGACTCGATAGGTAAATTCGCCGGCAAGCTCAGCATTGCGCGGGAAATGTACCCAGCGGAACTTCTGGATCGGCGAGCGCATGGTCGATAGACGGTTTGGGTCGACCTTGCCACTGGCGCCAAGGAAGGAGAGACGGTTCTTCAGAGCGAAGAACTTATTGCCACCCGGCTCTTTATATTCGATCGCAAAGCCGACAAAGTCGCTCGGTGGCTTCCCGTCTTTCCAGTTCATTGCCACGAGCGCCATACCGTCGCCGCGATGAAGTTTGAGCGTAAATTGCGCAACCGCGTTCCCACCACTGACCTGAAATTCACCAGCCATGTTATGTCCCTCCAAGTCTCGACCAATGCGCCTCGGTATTATCAGAGCTGCGACAGACTCTCAATCTAAGGGCCTGCTCCCGATCGGATACGTATCTCGAAGATACGGCTGAGTGCGTCAAGACGCTCTTTCTACTCCTTAGTTTCCTGCCTTATCCTCCACTTCATCTTTGGATGTAAGTGAGCGGTGCGGCAAGACGGATTTCATCGCTTGCTCGCGTGAACGATGTCTCTCTTTTGATTTCTTTTGTGGATGCAATTCTTTGTCCCGATGGAGTCGTTGAGGGCGCAGATCGCTCCCCGGCCTCCCTTCTGGTTTCCGGCAGAGGTCGCAAGACGGACGAAGTTCGGACTGGGTTGACTCGGGAGCCAAGGGCCTTGTGGACAATGATGAGGGTGGGGCTGTGGATTGTTGTGCCGGGACCTCATGGGGGAAGACCAGGATGCAGCCGACGGCGACGAGTGCAGCGAACGTGGTTCGACC
>JANYEF010000551.1 GCA_025363325.1 Nitrospira sp.
CCATCAAAATGCACCCTGAGCAAAATCAATCACTTAGACCGATAGTCGCAACCGATAGTGCCCTTCCACCGATAGCGACCGATAGCACCGTTAGTAGATGGCGTAAGTCTATGATCTGTAAAGGCGAAGCCACTAACAGTAACCGTTAGTAGTGAACCGATAGTTTGTTCCCCCCCCCTAAAGGGGGGGGGAAACAATCGGTGGAGTGGAAAAAAGACACGAGATGAACCCCTGGCGGCAGACGAAAACATATAGATGTCCAAGGTGCGGAACCGTCTACCTCCACGACCACGCCTATCGGCACGCCACCTTCGACTGTCGCGTGGGAGGGGCATCGCAAAAAAGATACAGGGGTTTCACGAGGGGTACCCGTGTCGAATGATTCTGCCCATCCTGGAGGCCCAACTCTCGTGCTTGGCTCCCGTCGCGGGAAGCCGGGACGCCCGAAGACCGGGGAGCGTGGCATCTTCCCGCGGCCTGACCGTGGGCAGAACGTGGGCAGAACGGCGGCGAGCGAGCACGTTGGGAGCGGGGATGACGGACCCGCAGCGGTTATCCAAACCGTGGCGCCCTGCACACCGCGGCTGCTGGACTTGGGCGGTGCCGCGCAATATCTGGCCGTGTCGCCGTGGACAATCCGGGCACTAGAAACCCAAGGCATTTTGCCGCGGATCAGAATTCCGCTTCCCCATGACGGCGAATTGCGCAAGCTGTTGTTTGATAAGCAGGACCTGGACCGACTGATCGAATGCTGGAAGGAGCGGCTCACGCATGTCTAGACGCTTGAAAGGTGAGGTGTTGAGAGGGTTCGCTGATCATCGGACACGCATCGGACGGGCCTATACGCAGCTCGTGCGCGACAAGCAGGCTGAGTTAGGCACGTTCCCCAAAAGTGCCAAGCCCCTCCTCCGTGAATGGGCAAGAATCATCCTCGAGCTTAACCAGAGTGTGACTGAGCTCCAAAAGCCCTCGCTTCGAAAACGTCCGACGGATTTCCGGCGTCTGAGACGAGAGGTCAAGGTCCAGCGTCTCATGATGTTGAAACTCGATCAGCGTCTGCGGTATTTGGCGGGTCTGCATCAGGAGGCCACCGATCCGATGGCCGCCCTCTTTGCCGAGGAGACCGCCTCATGACGGCCACGAATCGCACCCTGCGAAGTTGCCTCTCGTTCTTTCAGAAGCTGGCCTGGATCGACGGCGAGCGTTTCACCATCGAGCCGTATCGGGAACAGATCTTCACGCGATTCTTTGACGAACGACGAGACGATGGGGCACTGCAATTTAATCTGGGCTTGTTTGGCCGAGGCAAAAAGAATTGGAAGTCGGCAGACCTCTGTCTTGGCGCGCTCTGGGCCTTGTTTGAGCCGACGCCAGGTCAGCATGAAGTATTGATCGTCGCTTTCGATGAGGATCAGGCACAAAACGATCTCGACTTGATCAAACTCCTTCTCAAAGCGAATCCCACGGTGGGGCGGCTCGTCACGATCCGCGAGAACACCATCCGCCGCGAGGATGGCCAAGGCTTCATCAAAGTCCTGCCCGGACAGTCCGCCGCCGGTGAACACGGCCGAACGTATCGCTTCCTGGGCATCGATGAAATTCACAATCAGCGCAATTGGGATCTGCTGGAAGCCCTCCAGCCGGACCCCACGAGAACCAACTCGCAAATGTGGATCACCAGCTACGCCTCGCTGTTGCATAAGCCTGGCGTGCCGTTGTTCGACTTAACCGCGATGGGCAAAGCCGGCAGCGATCCCCGGATGCTGTTCAGTTGGTATGCGGGCGACTATTGCACCGATCCCGACTTCGTCGAGCTGGAGCCCGAGCTGCGCGCCAACCCGTCAATCACATCCTGGCCCGAAGGCCGCGCGTATCTGGAGCAACAGAAGCGGCGACTGCCGGCGCATAAGTTCCGCCGACTGCATTTGAACTTGCCAGGGCTCCCTCACGGCAGTGCCTTTCAAGCGGACCCCATCATGAGCGCCGTGGACCGGCGAATTGCGGTCCGTCCGCCCGAGCCCGGCCTGGAGTATCGCGCGTTCGTCGATATGAGCGGCGGGAGCAACGACGATGCGGTCGTAGCCATCGGTCACCGGGATTCCGAGGGGCGCGCCGTGCTCGATCGCATCCTGAACCAGGGCCCGGCGCCGCCGTTCGATCCGAACAAGGCCGTCGAACGCTTTGTCGCGGCACTGAAGGAGTATCGGTGCGCGAGCGTCACGGGCGATCGCTATGCCGGGGAGACGTTCCGACGACAGTTCGAGGAGCGCGGGATCACCTATCGCCTCACCGAGATGACGGCGTCGCAGCTGTATGAGGCGCTCGAACCGGCCTTGAACGGCCATCGTGTCGTGCTCTTGGACGCGCCCGACCTGGAGCAGCAGTTGCTCGGCCTCGTCTGGCGCGGCGGGAAGATCGATCACCAGGCGGGCGAGCATGATGACTGGGCCAACGCGGTGGCCGGCGTGATGAGCCTGCTCGGCCAGGCGGCGGAGCCGGGGCTGTTGGAGTACTATCGCGAGATCTATGAGCGGGAGCAGGAGGAGACGCGACGGCGCTACCCCACGCGGCCCCAACAGAGCACTTGACAGGTTATGACCTATGAGAGCATAATCTCGTTCATGACACCCACACCACTCACCAAGCGCATCGCCAGGAATCTCAAGTGGGCTCGCCATGCCCGCGGCCTCACGCAAGAGGCCCTGGCCAGGAAACTGGATTTCTCGCTGGGCTATATCGCCCGGCTCGAGCTCGGCCAGCACGATCCGCCGGTGAGCACGCTGGCGAGATTGGCGAAGGCGCTGCGCGTGACGTTGGCGCAGCTGGTGGGGTGAGAAGTGAGGCACACAGACAGGGGGGAATCATATGGAACGTAATTGGGATCTCGTCAGAAAGATATTGGTGAAATTGGAGGGACTGAGCACCCTTCAAAGCAGGTTGGATCCGTCAGATGTCGAAGGATATGACAAAGAGTTCGTTTCTTATCACATGCATTTGATGGATCAGGCCGGTCTGATAAAGGCGAAATGCACAAGCGGGAGTAGCCCATCTTTACACTGTGTCGCGCTTTCCCTCACGTGGGAAGGCCACGAGTTTCTGGACAAGGTTCGCAACGATACGATCTGGAACACCGTGAAAGGCATTGCTCGTGACAAAGGCCTCGATCTGTCCTTTGACGTAATTAAGATGGCGGCAAAATCTGTCATTGAATTGGTATTCTAAGGCGAAAGGAGGGCACGATGGGGTATCTCTATCAGCAGCGGCAGCGTGACGGCACGAAGGGCGGGCCCTGGTGGATGAAGTATTACGTCAACGGGAAGTGTCTTCGCGAGAGCACGAAGACGACCGAGGTCAGAAAGGCCGAGCGGCTCTTGAAGGAACGGGAAGGCCGCGCCGCGGTCGGACTCCCGATCCTGCGTCATCTGGACCGCATCCGGTACGAGGAGCTGGCTGCGGACCTGCGCCGGCACTATCAGACGACCGGCGAGCGAGACCAGAAGGAAGCGGAGGATCGGTTCAAACCGCTGGCCACCTTTTTCACCGGACGCCGGATCGTCGATCTGGATGGGGCCTTGATCACGCGCTACGTCGAGCACCGGCAGCAGACCGTCGCCAACGGCACGATCAACCGGGAGCTCAATGTGCTCTCTCGCCTGCTGCGCTTGGGCTATGAGCGCAACAAAGTGGCGCGGCTCCCGATCATGCACCTGCTCAAGGAAGCCGAGCCGCGCAAAGGCTTTTTCGAGCGGGAGGCCTTCGACGCAGTCCGGAAACGTCTCCGGCCGGATCTCCAGGTGGCGGTGACGATCGCATACACGTTTGGGTGGCGGCTCCAAAGTGAGGTGCTCACCCTCACGTTGGCGCAAGTGGACCTTGAGGCGGGCACCGTGCGACTGAATCCCGGCAGCACAAAGAATGACGACGGGCGGATCGTCTACCTCACGCCGGACGTGCAGCGGATGATCGCGGAGCAGCTCGAACGGGTTAAGCAGCTATCACGGAAGCTCGAGCGCGTCGTGCCGTATCTGTTCCCGCATCCGAGCGTGACCGGCCACTATGCCGGGACGCGCCTCAAGGATTTCAAGACCGCCTGGCTGACGGCCTGTCACGAGGCGAACGTCGTCGGGTTGATCCGTCACGATTTCCGGCGCACGGCGGTGCGCAATCTGGTGAATGCCGGCGTGCCCGAGCGTGTGGCGCAGACGATGACCGGGCACAAGACGCGGTCCGTCTTCGATCGCTATCATATCGTGAGCCCGAACGACCTAAAAGAAGCCGCGAAACGCTTGGCGGGCATAACGGCGGGCATAACGGGGACGTGACGACAAAATGGGCAGTGCGAAGTCTTTGAAAAAATGGAGCTGGCGAGAGGAATTGAACCTCCAACCTGCGGTTTACAAAACCGCTGCTCTGCCATTGAGCTACGCCAGCCTGAAAGTATCGGTCTGCAAACCCATTCCGACACCTTTGAGCGAAAACCTAACAACTGCGTATGAACCTGTCAAGCGAACGCGTGGCGCGACCCAATGCCTGCCACGCTCAGGTCATAGCAGGAATCAGCACCATTGAAAATCGTGGAGTGGACTATGCGCCCATGTGTGAGGGAGTTGAAGGCAGAGGTACGATCCAATCACTATGTGGTAGTGGGAGGAGGAGTGGTGCTTCATTCACGTATCTGTAATTCCGGGGCCATCTCACAATGACGCTCCTGTTTCGCACTTTTGGCGATCTAAGCGGCCTGTATTTTTCCGACCGGGCAATCCGTGGGCCGCGTCTCGTTCGAGAACTCGTTAAGTTTAAAGTGCCGCTTTTCAGCACGTCCTCGTTCTGTAGAGCAGGGGGATTCTCAGTTACGTTCCCTGCAGGATTAGATGGACGCATTGAGGTACGTTGGTAACCGGCGACTGTTGCTACTGCGTCCTTCGGTACCACGTCACGCAGGCAAACTCAGACATTACGGCGTCAATCCAGCTCATGGCAGCCCATCCTAAGAGCGGAACGATCACACCGTAAGGCGGGGCGTGAGAAGATTGCCGGGATCAATGTGCTGGTGTTGGAAGGCGCGGATGGTGACCGAGGGCCAGTCCGGAAGATACAGACGTGTTGAGGGTGCGGACAACCGGTTCACCGCACGCATTGCAGGTATAGCGTTCCCTTGAGCGCGTGAAGGCAATCCCTTTCATTGTCAGGTACCGCCCGTTCAATGTCAGGATCCGATGGGCACAAGGGGAGGGATCTGCTGACTGGTTCACCTTGATACGTATCTTCATAAAGGCTTGAGACGTGGTAACGGACGATCCTCTCTGATCTTTCCAGTTCAGCAGGGTCAGTCCTTGCTACGGGGCTGGCCATTTTTCTTGGGCCAAGATTCTATACTTCCTCTACAATCATGGCTGCTGCGCGTGACGTAATTGCTTAATTCTGGTGCGCCCGGAGGGACTTGAACCCCCAACCCCCAGATCCGTAGTCTGGTGCTCTATCCATTGAGCTACGGGCGCGTAGAGACACGATATGGAGATGTTACCTATCAAGGGTTAATGCAAGATCCTCAACGGACGGAACCCGATATCGACCACGCCTCTTATACAGGCGATGCAATCGTGGGGTCAAGCCAGCGGTAGGTAGAAGGTTGATAACTGAGTATGGCGTCGCCGAGATGGGGAAGGCTTAGTGTGAAGCGGATGGTTGCCCGACGGTGTGAAATCGCGGAGGGTCTGAGCCCTTCCGTCCCCTTTCCTCTTGCAAGAATTCCGATTAAAAAATACTCTTACTCACTTCGTTGGAGAATGTACTTTCATTGCCAGAACTATCGTAGGACGTAATGACGAAGAAATATGTGGTCCCCGTCTGCAGTCCTGTCGTGGTATAGCTTGCCGTCGTTTTGGGTAGCGTCGTGAGAGGTGCTCCATAGGTTCCCGATACTGTCCCTCGATATACCTTGTATCCTGCCAAATCCGATTCGGTGCTGGTATTCCAGGTCAGACTCGCTGTGCCGGCGGCGGTGGTGCTGAGCGTCAAAGACACGGGAATTTGCTGCGGACTATTGGTCGATCCGGAAGCCATTATGGTGATGGTGGCGTTGTAGGTTCCGGCAGCCAACCCGCTGAGAGTTGCGCTGGCGCTTATGGTATCGGTTTCACTCGTCGTGGTGCCGGAGGCGGTATTGAGCTGTAACCATGTCGCGTTGTCACTGAGCGTCCACGAGAGGGTTCCTCCCCCTGTATTGGTGATACTGAATGTTTTTGCTGCAGGATTCGTCCCTCCGACCGTTCCGGAGAAGGCCAAATTTGCGGGGCTGAAACCGATCGTTCCACCGCTGGTTGATCCCGTGACTGTCAAGGTGACCGGGAGGGTCTTGGGCGTGGCGCCTGTAGCCGTTACGGTTACCGTGGCTGTATAGCTTCCCGACAACAATCCAACCAGGTTCACAGTGGCAGTCACCGTCCCTGTGTTTGTGCCGGATGATGGACTCAGGGTCAGCCAGGTTGCGTTGACTCCTGCATTCCAGGTCAGCGTGCCGCCGCCTATATTCGAAACGGCGATGGTTTGAGCGGAGGGGTTCGTCCCTCCGACCGTTCCAGCAAAGCCAAGGCTCGTCGTGTTGAGTCCAATGGTCGGGGTGGAGGTAACTGCCGTGAGTGTGAGGGTGACGGGCACTTGCTTGGTGATTCCGCCGCCGGAAATCGTCGCGCTCCCACTGTAAGAGCCGGCTGCGAGGTTCGTAAAAGAAGCGGTCAGTGCAAATGTGCCAGATAGCCCGGGTTGAATGGTTTGGGTGACGCCCGGTGTGATTGCCACCAACCAGTTGATGGAATCAGCCCAGGTTACAGTGATGGCTGTACTCCCTGTGTTCGTCACTGTCACGCTGCCGGGTTTGTTCGGCGATCCCACTGTGGCTGTGTAGGCCAGCGTGGGCGGCGAGATGTTAAAACCGGTGGCGGACCCGGTGGGACTGACAGTTAGGGCCACCGGGATGGTCTTGGTCGTGGCGCCAGTCGCGGTGACGGAAACCGTGGCGTTGTAGGTGCCGGCTGCCAACCCCGTTAGGTTCACGCTTGCGGCCACGGTGCCGCTGTTGGTACCGGACACGGGGCTGAGGGCCAACCAGGCCGCGTTGCCACTGACCGTCCATAACAAGGTTCCTCCCCCCGTATTCGTGATACTGAACGTCTTCGCTGCCGGGTTCGTCCCTCCGACCGTTCCAGCAAAGCCGAGGCTTGATTGATTGAGCCCAATGGCCGGGGCGAGAGTGGTCGCCGTGAGGGTTAACGACACAGGAATCTGGCGTGGACTATTCGTCGATCCGGGCGCCGTCACTGTGATGAAGCCGTTGTAGATTCCCGCTGCCAAGCCGCTGGTAGTTACGCTGGCGCTGATGTTATCGGTTTCAGTCGTCGTGGTGCCGGAGGCGGTACTAAGCTGTAACCAGCCCGCGCTGTTGCTGATGGTCCATGAGAGAGTCCCTCCTCCTGAATTGGTGAGCGTGAATGGCTGTGCCGCTGGATTTGTTCCTCCGACCGTTCCGGCGAAGGCCAAGTTTGAGGGGAGGGAACCGATCGTCCCACTGCTTGTTGATGCCGTGAGGCTGAGAGACACCGGAATAGTGATCTTGCTGACACCGCCGCGTTTACTGACCGTCGTGACGGTGATGCTCGCCGGATAGGATCCCTGTCCCAGGCCCGCGACGTTGGCACCCACGACGATGAGATCGGTCTCTGTTGAGAGTGTTCCAGACGTTGGGCTGACGGTGAGCCAGGAGACACTCGGGTTCACGGTCCAGGATCTCATGAAAGTACCAGATTTTGAGAGGTTGATGGTTTGCGGAGCAGGATTCGCTCCATTTTGTTGAGCGGTGAATGTTAGCGAGCTCGGGCTCAGTTGGAGTGCTGCGGAAGCGCTGGTGATCCAGAGTCCTCCATCAAGTGCCAGCAGTCCGAATATTGCCAAGATCACGCCCCTCCCGATGACCCTTCGAAGTACAGGGAGAGGTGGGATTGAATACAGGTTCATGCTCTGAACTCCTCTGCTCACGTGGGTACTGAAGGTATTTTGTTTCACCGCTCGTATCGTCGAATACATGACGTGTTTTGCTAGCTGAGCAATGCCTGTGCCACTGTGGTAAAGCAAAACCATACAGCACAAAGGCTACGCCGGTGATAGGTTTGCCACTAGTCTGTCTGCAGCAGCCTACAGGTGGACTTACGAGCAATCGTAGGCGTGGCCATGCAACGGAGGAGGAAAGGGAACTTCTACGGACCTTTATCTGGCTCGGGCTGTTGATTGAGTTCTCAAGCCGCCGAGTCCGATAGGAAAGAAGATCGGCAAAACTCTGTTCAGGTGTGTGGTCATCAGGTATGATTCGCAATGATCCCGTTGATGTGATCCAACCGAATCCTAGTCATTCCTTTTCGCAGGAAATAGACATGGCTGTACCGCAGATCATTTCGCAGGATCAGGCGCCGCTTCCCGCGGCTGGTTCAATTGGTCCATGGTCGGCGTGGGTCTGCGTTGTAGTATGTGCGGTGCTTGCGGTTGTGATTGGTACGTGGCTGGTCTGGTTTTCGGCTTCCCTGCAGCGGAGGTTTCAAGAGGAAGATATACGAGCCGCTTGTCAGCGCGTGATGCCTGAGACCGTGGAGCGTTGTGTGGATACGGTAACTATTCAACGCGGGGGAGCGAGACGATGAGTCGAGGATGGAGACGAGTGCTCAGGTGGGTGATAGGTTCTGGACTGGCACTGTGCGGTGTCATGCTCAGTGCGCAGGCGGCAGTAGCACAGGAGCCGGTTGAAGAGCCGCGGCAAAAGTTTGAGTTTGTGATCGGGACTTGGATCA
>JANYEF010000005.1 GCA_025363325.1 Nitrospira sp.
GAGCGAGAATCCCCCGAGCTTGGTCCGTTCGACGGCATGGTTGGCGCACAAACATCTGTGTCACCGGTGGCCGCGGAACGGAGCTTCTCGCCCACAGCATTAGAACGGTATGCGACCTGTCCCTTTCAGTATTTTGCAGAAAAGGTTCTTCGGCTGGAGCCTGTGCGACGGCTCCAGCACGACCACCTGCCTCCCTTAACGCTCGGGACCCTTGTGCATGAATCGCTTCGGCTGTGCTACGAGCGGTTGGTGCTGCTCCAGTGGCCGGATAACTCGCTGACCGAGGCCACCATGCAATCCACGGTGCAGGAGGCAGTAACCGATACGTTTGCTGCCCATGCTGCAAGCCAGGGGACGGGGCATGCTCTGCTCTGGACCTTGGCTTGCGAACAGGTGATCGCGTTGGTCACGGCTGCCGTATCTTCCGACCAGGCGGAGTATCTGGCAACCGGATTCCGCCCGGTTGCGTTTGAAGCGGCCGCCCAAGGAATCGTCTCGCTGGAGTCCGATGCGTCATCGATGTCCCTCAAGATTCATGGCACCTTGGACCGTGTCGATTATCGCGCTGAGCCTCCGGCGCTCCGTATCGTAGACTATAAATTTAAGCAGGGGCATGAGATCACCGCCGTAGATCGCAACCTTGCGCTGTCGTCCGTGCGCGGATTTCGACTGCAACCACCGCTCTATGCTCGCATGACACTGCCGTCGCTGCCTGCCCCAACCGATGTCCAATTACTCTTCTTGGCCCCACAGTGGAAGCAGCCGATCTCTCGTTCGACATTCGACGCGGGTCTCTGGACCGGCCACACCGGTGACATGATTCGACAGACGCTCTCCACGTTGATCCAAGGCATCGCGCGCAGAGAGTTTTTTATTCTCCCCGATGGCTATTGCGACTACTGCGAGTTTTCCGGCGCCTGCCGCCGCCACGATGCGATGGCCTGGTGGCGCTCATATCGATCGCCCCAGGCCCGAGTCTTACGCAAGTTGAGAAAACAGAAAGTACACGATGAGTGAGGCACTCACACTCACAGACTCCCAGGATCGTCTCTTGGCGGAGACCACCTGGGACCGCAATGTCGTGGTGGTTGCGGGAGCCGGGACCGGCAAGACTACGATCCTGGTCAATCGCATCCTCAACCTCCTCCTGAGAGAGCCAAACCCCTTGACCATTACGGAGATTGTGGCCCTCACGTTCACCAATAAAGCCGCAACAGAAATGAAGCAGCGGCTCCGCGCGCAGCTCCTTCGCCTGACCGAGCAGGCCGATGACCTGATTGCCACTTTCAGGACCCGTTACCATCTTTCAGCTGAACAAGTGAATGAACGGGCCAGGACGGCGCTTGAGCAGATGGAAAAATCCCAGATCGGCACCTTGCATAGTTTTGCCGCGCACCTCTTGCGACTCCATCCGCTGGAGTCCGAGCTTGATCCATCATTTCAAGAGGATGACGGGTCACGCTTCAAGGAATTATTTCACTCATGTTGGGACCGTTGGTTAGACGATGAGCTTGGATCGGCCGGACCACAGCATGACCGATGGCGACGAGTCCTAGCTGGGGCGACCCTTGAGGATCTCCAGAAGTTTACTGCTGCCCTCGCCGGGGATTTTGTAGACCTCGACGAGCTGGAGCGTCAGTGCCGATCCAGTTCCCTGGAGGGGGCCTTGCGTGACTGGATCACGGCCACGCATGGCCGTGCCGCCACAATCCTTGCTGCACAGGATCGACCGAAGCGGCGGAAGGCAGAGAGCATGCTCGCCGCTGCTGTGCAGTCGCTGGCACGCTTGTTGGAGGAAGGGCCGCCGGGGCTCGCTCACATATCTGAAGATGATCGGGCCGTCCTGGAGAAGGATCTGGGAAAGGCGCCTGTTGGATGGGATGAGACTGCGTTCCAAGCGGCAGCCTCCATCATTGGGCTTGCCCAACAACTCCTCACGGTCGACCAGTCATACTTTCAGGAGGTGGTGACACTCGTACGACCCTTCCTCGATCAGGTACGTCGTGGATTTCTCACCTCCGGATGGATCGCATTCGATGGGTTGTTGGCAAGGGCTAAAACGCTCTTGCGCGACCATCCTGCCGTCCGCGCTCGGATCAAACAGACCTATCGGGCGATCCTGGTCGATGAGTTTCAGGACACCGATCCGGTGCAGTACGAAATCATCCTCTACCTCGGTGAACGGGCGGGTAGCCATCAGACCGTGTGGCATGACGTGGACTTAGAGCCGGGCAAATTATTTATCGTGGGAG
>JANYEF010000077.1 GCA_025363325.1 Nitrospira sp.
AATCCAAATCCGGATGAAGCCTAGCCCATTTATCGAGATCGAACGAGCGACGGTCTATCGGGGGGATACCTGTGTCTTCAACGACTTCTCGGTGTCCCTCCAAGAGGGTGAGCACGTCGCCATCCTCGGTCCCAATGGCGCAGGGAAATCTACTTTCCTGAAATTGCTGGCCAGCGAGGTCCACCCATTCCCGCATGATGAGACGCATATCCGGCTCTTCGGCGAAGAGCAGTGGAATGTGTGGGATGTACGGAAGCGATTAGGTATGGTGTCGCACGATCTTCAACATCATTACCTGGAACAGGTGATCGGGTTGAAAGTCTTGCTGTCAGGCTACTTTGCGAGTATTGGGACCTATGGTCACCAAGACTTTACCTATGCCAAGATTGCTCGCGCCCATACTGTGATGGAGGAACTCGGTATCGGTTTCTTGATCGAGAGAAAGTTCGCAGAGATGTCGACTGGCGAGCAGCGGCGCTGCCTGTTGGGCCGTGCGCTGGTGCATGACCCGACTGCATTGGTGCTGGATGAGCCCACCAGCGGACTCGACCTGACGGCCACGTTTCACTATCTGGATCTCGTCCGCGCCCATATACGGAAAGGGAAAACGCTCCTGTTGGTGACGCACCACATACACGAGATTCCGCCTGAAGTGGAGCGTGTGGTGCACTTGAAGCAGGGAAGGATCCTTCAGGACGGGGTGAAACGTGCCGTCCTCACAGAAGCCAACCTCAGTGCATTGTTCGACTGCCCTGTATCATTGGCTCAAGCCAATGGGTGGTATCAAGCTCTTCCTGGTCCCCCCGCGTAGTTGCCTATCCCCCTCCCAGCGTCACCGTAAACGTGAGGTCTGCATCCACTCGGCGAACTTTGACGGCAACTTTCTGGCCCGGGGTTGTCCGCTCAATCAAATAGGTCTTCAAATGCGCCGCATCCAGGACTTCCGTGTCGTCCACGGTTAAGATGATGTCGTGCTTCTGAATGCCGGCTTCTTTCGCCGGGTCGGTCACATCCTTCACGGCCATGCGCCACTTGGTCCCGTCCTTCACCGTGGTCATGTGAATCCCCATTTTTGAGAACGTGAGTGGCTTGCCTGTGAGGGCCGCGTTCACAATTCGCTCGGCGAGAATCCCAGGAATGGCGAAGGTCATGCGGCTGCAATGGGCCTGCGTCTCGTCTTTTTCTGTTTGGATAATGGCATGCATGATTCCGACGATTTCGCCTTGGGCATTGAACAAGCCTCCTCCTGAATTGCCGCTGCAGGCGGAGAGATCGGCTTGGATGAGGCGCGTCTCGACGGTTTGGAGGAAGGTATTCGTATTGCCGAGACGGCCGAAGGCCATGGTAGGGCCCCAGCCGAGTGGATAGCCAACGGTGAAGACCTCCATCCCAGGGGTGACATCTTCGGAGGCGAACGATGTCCCTGCCTGTAGTTTAGATCGATGTTGTTCGGCGACACGGTAGATCACGACATCCATGAACGCGCTGTCACCGACGAGGTCGGCGGGGAGTTCGTTAAGATCATCGGTGAGAATGCGAACATGCTTCTGGATGATGGTCCCCGTCGAGGGGTCGTGTTTCTCCGCGGCATGTCTGGCGGTAACCACATAGCCATCTCGCAGGTGAAACCCGGTTCCTCGAACGACGATTTTCCCTGGTTTCTCCGGCGTGCGCTGATCTTGGTTGTCCTCCAGGATGCCGACTGTGGCTTGTTTCGCACGCAGAAACGTGTCTTGGCTGACTGGAGTCTGTTCTGCGCTGAGTGGAGCAGCGAGCATCGTCATGCCGGCCCATGCCGTGAACATGAATAGTCGTGAAAAATGTGAAGAGATGAGATGGCAGATACGCATAGCTGATCCTTCCGAGAGAGGCCCAAGTATCAGCACAGTATAATCTGACGGGGTTGTTTCCGAAAGGGTAAGGGCGAGGGTTAGACATGTTCTTCTTTAGGCTGGTGCGCTGAGAAGAAGGCTAGCGAGTCTGGATTTCTTGGCAGCAGCCCACTGCCTAACCTTGGCTTGCTACTTTTTCCTAAATCCGAAAAACATTCCAACCGCTGCTGCTCCCGTTGACGGGAGATATCCAGAGAGGATGTGCTTGAGTCCTTCAGCCCCCTGATGTGCCGCCGCGATGGCGTGGCTGATTTGCGTTTCCACTGATGCCCAGTCGAGATCGATCCAGCCTGTATCTTCCAATACGGCGATGCAGGCCAGCAATCCACCGGTGATCAGGGCAGCGACTTTCAGCGCCCGGCGGAACGCCCAGCCCATGAAGAATCCTGCCAGATAGCTGCCACCGATACCTGCCACAGCAGGGGATGAGTGATCCGTAACCCATGAAGCGAGGCCTCCGACTGTCGCGATACCAGCGGCGATGACGGATTTTGCATTCCAGGGCGCATCGGCTAGAAGCGCCGCACATATTCCCTGGGAAGCCGGTTCGTGCGGGTGGTCCTGATACTGGTCTTTGTCCATAATAATGAAGCGGTCTAGAGTTTGCTGAAACATTCGATTTTTGCACGACTCACTGTTG
>JANYEF010000048.1 GCA_025363325.1 Nitrospira sp.
CGGCTTGTGCAGCCCTGGCGTATCGAGTAGGGCAATCTGCGCACCCGGTGCATGCACGACTCCAAGAATTCTCGTCCTCGTCGTTTGCGGCTTGTCCGAGACGATCGCAATCTTCTGCTCAAGCAATCGATTGAGCAATGTCGACTTGCCGACGTTCGGGCGTCCAATGATCGCGACTGTGCCAAACTTCATGATGTTACGGGCGAGGCCGCTCCTGTGATGGTGCTGGAACCAATTGATACACGGTCTCACCTTTGCGAACGTAGCCAAGCTGCTCTCGCGCCAGCTGTTCGATCTTCGCGGGATCGTGTTCCAGACGATCGATGTCCCCCCGCAGCGTACGGGTCGTCCGTTGTAATTCTTGAAGGTCCACGTCCAGCTGTTGTGCGTGCTCGCGCATGGAGAAGTAGCGCGGGAGACCCATGTCGCCAAAGATCAACGTGATCAGTAGCAGCAGGCACGCGGCGATTCCAACATAATGCGCGCCTGTCACCATGCGACGCTGCCAATCGAGCCACTGCCGTCCCCGGTTCCGCTTAATGATCATCGTCGTGTACCCGTCATCAGCATCGCCCCGGCATCGCCTCACGACCCCGATAGACTGCGCTCGAACCCAGCTCTTCCTCGATCCGGAGCAACTGATTGTACTTGGCCACGCGATCCGTTCTGGACAGCGACCCGGTCTTGATGAGCCCGCTATTGGTCGCGACCGCCACGTCCGCAATCGTCGTATCCTCTGTTTCTCCTGATCGATGCGAGATAATCGCCGTGTAGCCTGACCGTTTCGCCAACTCAATCGCCTCCAGCGTTTCCGTCAACGTGCCGATCTGGTTGAGCTTGATCAGAATGGAGTTCGCGATCCCTTCCTTGATCCCTTTGGCAAAGATTTCCACATTGGTCACAAAGATATCGTCTCCGACCAATTGGACCCGCTTGCCCAGCTTCTCCGTCATCATCTTCCAGCCCTTCCAATCCAACTCGCTCAGCCCATCTTCGATGGAGAGAATCGGGTATCGATCCACGAGCTTCCCGTAGTAACTGATCATCTCCTCGGAGGAGCGCTCAGGATTCTTTTCTGCTTCAAGAAGGTACCGGCCTTTCTCGTAGAGTTCGCTGGCTGCACAGTCCAATGCGAGGGCAATATCGCGCCCCGGCTTGTAGCCGGCCGCCTCGATCGCCTGCATGATCAGGCTGAGCGCCTCTTCATTCGATTGGAGGTCCGGCGCAAACCCGCCTTCGTCACCGACCGCCGTGTTCAACCCCTTTTTCTTCAGCAGCGACTTAAGCGTATGGAACACCTCCGTCGCCATCCGGAACGCCTCGCTGAAACTGGTCGCCCCCACCGGCATGATCATGAACTCTTGCAAATCTAACCGATTGTCCGCATGGGCCCCGCCGTTGATGATGTTCATGAGCGGCACCGGCAGCACTCGCGCATTCGTCCCGCCAAGATATCGGTAGAGCGGCTGGCCTGATTCAGCCGCCGCCGCCTTCGCCACGGCCAGCGACACACCGAGAATGGCGTTGGCGCCGAGCTTGCCCTTCGTTTTCGTGCCATCCAGATCGATCATCGTCTGGTCGATGCCGACTTGATCGAACGCCTCTTTCCCTAAGAGCACTGGTGCGATCAGCTTGCTGATATTGGCCACGGCCTTCGAGACGCCTTTCCCCATCCAGCGCTTCTTGTCGCCATCGCGCAGTTCGATCGCTTCCTTCTCACCGGTCGAAGCCCCGGACGGCACCGCCGCCCGCCCACGCGCACCACTCTCCAGCGTGACCTCTGCCTCGATCGTCGGATTCCCTCGTGAATCCAGAATCTGCCGCCCCTTGATTTCTCGAATCGCGCTCATACTTCCCCCTCAGGCTGCTGAAAAAGATCTCTACTTTGCTGCAAAGTCGAATACAGGCGTTTGGAGCACTCGGGACGGCGATCGCTGCTCCCACACTGTCTTCTGTAACCGCTCAACTGTCTCAGGGCTGTACAGGCGCTCCCCACATTGATCGCAGACCTTCGCTGGCACATGCTCAACAACCATCAATTTCTCATCAAGCTGAATCGTATACGTCACCATCTGCTCATTCATCGGTGAGCCACACAGATCGCACTTCATAATTATGTCCTCCTCACCTTGAACTCGACCCAAAGAGCAGCGTCTGGTTCATACACGGTAATGATCTTCACAAGCGGCCTAGTTGGATCACTGCACTGAACATGAAGAGGACGGCCCACACTTGTCACTCCAAAGATCAAACAACTGGGACCATACTTGTCCTCTGGATACACCTCAATAACTCGGCCACCAGCAATCGCTTCTCGCAACTCCTGCACTGAAATATGGCGAATGATCGCCTGATCGACAGCATGTTGGGAAAACTCCAAATCTCCCCGCGCAACTCTCCTTCGAATCTCATCGATCAACTATTCCCCCCGCAAACCCAACATCTGCTGCCCCTTGACCTCTCGAGTCGCTC
>JANYEF010000062.1 GCA_025363325.1 Nitrospira sp.
CCCCAGGTTTCCATTGTCGTGCAACAGGTCAATAGCTACTCTATTTATGTGATGGGTGAAATCGCGAGGCCGGGGAAGTTTCCCTTGAAGAGCAAAACGACACTTCTTCAGGCCATAACTCTTGCCGGTGGGTTTACGGCGAATGCGGCGAGGAACAAGTTGGTGGTGTTTAGATTTGGTGATAAAGGCCAAAAAGACATCAAGATCAAAGCCAGTTACGACGACATCATTTTGAGAGACGGTTCACCACAGAATATTGAGCTGAAACCTGGTGATACGATTGTCGTTCCATCTGAAACAATGGTGCTCGTGCCATGAATCTGAGAAAGATGTGCGAATCAATCGTGGTGAGCATGAGCGGCATTACGGGTTGTGAGTGCAGGAGAACATTTTTGTTGGGTGGTGCGATCGCGATTCTTGGAATGGCGTCCCTGTGGGGTTGTTCGGGGTTGCCGAAAGAAGCCATGGAGCAGGCGAGCAAACTGACGCCTAAAGAATTCTTCCTCGGTCCCGAGGATGTCCTTGAGGTAACCGTGTGGAGAAACCAGGATCTGTCGCGCACGGTCGTAATTCGACCGGACGGCCTGATCTCGCTTCCGCTCATTGGCGATGTGCATGCCAGCGGCTTTACTGCTGCACAGGTGGCGGATCGAATCGCCAAGCGGCTGACAGAATTTAAAGAAAATCCATCCGTTTCAGTTAGTGTGAGGGAAGTCAATAGCTACTTTATTTATGTTACCGGTGAGGTGACAAGGGCAGGAAAGTATCCGTTGAAGTCCTTTGCAAGCGTACTACAAGGTGTGTCGTTAGCGGGTGGATTCACACCGTTTGCTTCGAAAAACAAGATGATGGTGGTGCGGACCGTTAAAGGTGCAAATGGTGAGGAGCATCAGGTTCAAATTCCTGTCCGTTATGATGACCTGTTCAAAGGCGGCGGCGAAGTCGGAAATTTCACTCTCATGTCGGGGGATACCATTGTTGTTCCCTAAGACGTGGCGGTTTTTGTGGAAATCAATAATGGGCACACTCGCCTTGGTTGGGATTGCAGGTAATTCCATGGTGGAAGGGGCAGGGTTTTCAATCTCTGAGCTGTCTTCGTCAGGCGCGATCCAAGGAACGGGAGAGAGCAAGTGGCCTTTAGGCAGATTGTTCGGACAAACGGAGACGGTGTCTTTGGGAGATTCCGATCTATGGAGGACTCTCGCGACCGATTCAATCCTGCCCAGGCACAATTTCGACATGCAAGTCGGAGGGTATGGTGGGGCGGGAATGGGAGCATTCGTAGGCGGGCAACCGGGCGTTCTGGGAGTCAAGGCTGTGCCGTTCCTTATGCTTGCTGAACGGTATGATAGTAATGTGTTTTTTGCACCTGCTCTCCTAGGCCTTAAGCGGCAAGACTACGTGACGAGCTTTAACCCTGGGATTTTTTTCCTCCACAATTCTCAAGTAGTCCGTACGACGTTTCAGATGGGTGCGACAGGGGAATATTTCGCGCTTCATCCTGGACTGAACTATGTCGGGTTTAACGGAGTGCTCACTTTGTCAATGAATGAGTTGGCACGCCGAGTGGCTCCCGGGGCAACGTTTCTCGTAGCGCAGAGCGTAAACTACAGCCCCGTTGTACCGGGATTCCAGAGTGGTGTTGATAGTTCGGCCGCGCAGTCGACCCCAGCTGATGACCAGCCAGATGTAACAACCGCTCTTGTTCGGAGCCAACAGCTCTATCGCGTTAATACCCTGTCAGCTTCCAGCACGGTCGCTGGATCGGTGCCGCTCACACCCTCGGTACTATTTCAGGCGAACTACGGCTATTCAACATTTCGATTTGGAACTCCATCGGTGAACGAAGCCACAGGTACTACTAGCGCACGGGTCATCAATTCGACAAGTCACTCCGCCCAAGCTGGGCCTGCCTGGCGTATTACTTCATCCGATACTATCAGCCTGAAAGCTGTTTTCGAACACGCTGACTATGGAGGAGGGCAAGGGGGCTATCAGGCATGGGGAGGGTCATTGGGGTGGGCAAGAAGGATTTCGCAGAACTTCAATTTTAGATTGTACGGAGGAGCGACAACGGTTGACCAGAGCTTTGGAGCATCCCTCGGGCAGACGGCACCAACTCAAGGCATTGCATACACTGGGGGAGTCTCAGTGGTCTATGTTGGCGGACCGCAAACAGTAAACCTCACCTATACAACCGGTATCGCTCCAAGCTTTATCTCAGCGGTTGGCCCGATACAGTCCCATATTGGACAGCTTGTCGCTACTCGCCGGTTGACCGAAGGGCTGTCTTTGTCGGGAGGGTTGACATACAACCACAGTCAAGCGGTCAACGGCGCGATCAACGTGCCAGGGACGTTCTTTGAGTCATATTCCGGCTACGGAGGCATAACCTACCGATTCTCGGGAGCGTACCTCGCCTCGCTTTCCTATACGGCAGGGACATACAGGGGGAATTACTTCACACCCGATATCCTCATATTTGGCAGAAATGCGGTGACCTTAACAATCAGCACGGCTTGGTTCTAATCATATGAATTTGCAAAACCTGACTCCTCGAGATTTGATCGACATGGGGTTTCGGCGGAAATGGTTTATCGTTTCCGCCGTTGTCGTAGCAGTGGCGGTTGCATCAGCGGTCGCCGTGCTGACACCGAGAGTCTATCGCTCTTCGACCACGATCATGGTTGAGACGCAGCGCATTCCGGAACGCTACGTCAGTTCGGTAGTCAGCGGGTCTATATCCGACCGCATTAATATGGTGCAGCAGAACGTGTTGAGTCGGACATCCTTAGAGATAATTGCGAACGAATTTCAGATGCATGGTGCTGCTGCAACGTTGGCCGAACGGGAGGCCAACATCGAAAGTCTACGAAGAAATATCAAAATCGAGACCAAGGCTCAGCGCGGCGATGCGCGGGTGGAGTCGTTCACACTCTCGTTCGCGGACGGGGATCCAGTAAAGGCCAGCCAGGTGGCCAATCGTCTCGCAACACAAATCATCGACGAAAATCTGAAGAGCCGGGAACAATTGGTTAAAGGCACGACAGAGTTTCTCGATCAGGAACTCGCTCGCGCGATGGCATCGTTGGAAGAGCAAGAACGGGCGATTGCGATTTTCAAAAGAAAGCATACGGGAGAATTGCCGGGCCAGACGGCGGCCAATCTGCAGACCCTCGATCGGCTCCAAAGAGATGTCACCAACGTGAATGACGCTCTGCAGAATCGCAATGATCGCCGGGCAGCAATTCTGAAGCTCATTAATTCATATGAATTAATGGGGCTGGCAAACATCGACCAGATGCGCGAGACCGGATTTGGCCAGGATTCAGAGGAGGCAGGGAAATCGCGGGCGCAGAGTTCGGCATCCCGTGTTCCCAGGGGGACAACGGGCGATTCGTTGACTCAGCGGCTGCGCGATTTAGAGCGGCAACTGACCACCTTGTCGGCCGAGTACAAGGACACATATCCCGATGTGGCCCAACTCAAGCAGGAAATCGTGCAGATTAAGTTACGAATAGTCGAGCGGAACGGTCAGTCAGCACCGGAAGAGACTGGGAAACCAGAACTAGTAAGACCTGCCGAGACTGGCAAGCCTGTAGTGGCCAAGCGGGCCCCTGTATCGGCAATGGATACCTACCTCTTTGAATTAAAGCGCGAGAAAGAGGAAATTGAGATAGGAATCAACACGCTCAAGGATCAGCAGCGTCGTCTAGAGACACAGATTAAAGAATTCGAACTACGCGTGGAGAGGGTGCCGGAGCGGGAGCAGGAATTGCTGGTGTTGGAGCGGGACTATACTAACACAAAGCGGAACTATGAAACGTTGTTGGAGAAGCAGTTGAACGCCAGGATCTCCGAGAACCTTGAACAGCGGCAGCAGGGGGAGACGTTCAGAGTCATTGATTCAGCCAACGTGCCTACCAGGCCGGAGTCTCCTGACGTGATGAAGATTATGCTTGTCGGACTGCTCGCTGGATGCGGAATCGGAGTAGGAGGGGCCTTCACCTTGGAGCAGTTGGCCGGTGTATTCCATAAGGCCGAAGATGTGGAAAGTGTGTTGGGGCTGCCGGTGTTGGCAACGATTCCAGACTTCAAGAGCGCCTACAAAGGCCAGAGCGGAACGCCCTTGCTGTCTACATACGCCAGAGAGCCGAACCGTATACGACCGGAAGTTGCGCAATTGCCCTATATCGGCAAGCAGTCTGAACCAGTTCAAAAAGGAACCACAGTCAGTTGGAAAAAGTCGCCAATGGGCGAGAACGGGAAGCAGACGGAGGCGGCATCCCGTGCCTTCAAGATGGAACTGAATGTGGTAGCGAAGTGGAGACCGAATTCTCTGGCTGCAGAACAGTTTCGCGTCGCGGCCACACGTGTGGTGCTGTCCTCTGGCGGAAAGCATTTCGTCGCCGTTGTCACAAGTGCTTTGGAGGGTGAAGGAAAGTCTGCCACTGCCAGCAATCTGGCTTATGTGTTGGCCCAGGATCTTGGGAAGCGGACCCTGCTCATCGATTGCGACTTCAAACGTCCAGTTCTTCATGCCTACAATGGCATTTCAATGCGACCCGGACTCGCTGAGGCGATTTTTGGCGATGCCCCTCTTGAAAGTTGCCTGCATCGCTGCGGCGATACCTCTCTGTGGATTCTACCCGCAGGAAGGCGTGATCATCGCTTGGTCGATTTGAGTAAGATCGCACAATTGAACACGATCGTGGCGGAGTTAAAAGAGAAGTTCGACATCGTCATTGTCGATGCGCCGCCTATTCTGCCGCTGGCGGACATGAACTTATTGGCGTCGATCGCCGACATGCTTCTCATCGTGGTTCGATCGGGTGTCACTCCCCAAGACGTGATTGAAAAGGCACTGAAATCGTTGGCTCCATCGGTCCGCGCCGGCGTAATTCTCACGGGATATGGTGCTACGTCGGATGTGCGGTACATGCAAGAGCGTTATGTCACCTCGGGCGGAACGTAGAGAGTACTGGAGCGACAGAAAATTTTGTTATGGGCAAGCGAGACAGATATCACGGACCAGGTGAGGTGTGACCGAAACCGTATGAACTCTTTTACTCAAGATTTAGCGGCTCCGACCCGCTACAGGCAGATGGCTGGGACGATTTATTCGTCTTTATGGAATCCTCAGTATTGGGTTCGGCATGCCTGCAAAGGACC
>JANYEF010000165.1 GCA_025363325.1 Nitrospira sp.
GTCCGCCCTGGCGGCCGTGCTGGCCGGGGCACAGGGATATGTCCTCAAGGCGATTGACTCCAGCCTGCTGATTCGATCGATTCGTCAGGTCTCCAACGGTCAATCGATTCTCGATCCGGCCCTCACTCAACGGGCGCTGGATTGGATTAAAGCCTGGCCGGCTCAAGCCGGCCCGGTGCGGGGACAATCCCTTTCCCCTCAGGAAGAGCGCGTGCTGGCGTTGGTGGCGGAAGGTTTGACGAACAAGGAAATCGCGACCGCGATGCAACTCAGCGATAAGACCGTCAAGAACTATCTCGCCAACATGTTCCAAAAACTGCATATCTCACGACGCGCACAAGCCGCCGCCCTCTTCGTCAAGCGGCAGGTCTGATCCGAAGTTCGAAGTTCTGGGTTCGAAGTTCTGAAAACCTCGAACTTCGAACCCTCATCCGTCCCGCCCGTCCTGCGTGGCGATCCTGCTAGAGCTACATACCCCTATCAAATTTTGATGAACGACTCTATGCAGGCCTTCGAGTCGATGTCGATATGGCATCGGCACTGACGATGACGCATTGTTTGTTTGCCCGTTCACCAGGGAGATGGTACAGTTCGAAAATCATCTCTGGAAGATACCGCAGCGAGGGAAATCGAGGTCCGGAGTCATTCACCGAAGCCGAGGGACACGATGCCATCTATTCTTGTCGTCGATGACGAAGACCAAATCCGCCGATTGATTCGCGAAACATTGGAGCAGGTCGGCTATCACGTCACGGAAGCGCGTGATGGGAGGGAAGCCCTTCAGCAGTATCGGCTGGCCCCGGCCGACCTGGTCATTATGGACATTCTCATGCCCGATCAGGATGGCCTGGAGACCACCGCCACGTTGAGGCGGGAGTTCCCAAACGTGAAAGTCATCGCGATCACGGGCGGCAGTGACATGATTGGCATTCTCAATTTTCTCGACGTCGCCAAAATGCTGGGCGCCCACAGCACGCTTCAGAAGCCCTTTGAGATGAAGACCCTCCTCGACACCGTCCAAGCCGAACTACAAGCCTAGCAGGATGCTGAAATAGTCCGCCAGCTTCGTTCTCGGCTCATCGAAATCCTCAGCGTATCTCCGAGGGTACGCCTCCGGTTTCGACTCGCCTGCAGCCTTGCTGGACGAACTTTTTGAGCACCCTGCGGGAAGGCTCTTCTGTTGGCCTAGACGTGCGGGCCATTGAATTTCCATCGTGCCACAACAGTTTTTCCGCAACTTGCTAGCCCGCCTGCAGCGTGCAAGATACCTGTGAAGCGTCTTTCGTTTCCAGATTCATTCAGACGTCTCATCTTTCACGAACGCAGGTTTTGTACAGAGAGCGAACTTGACCATCAGTCAGGGAATCGCTAAGGTGGGGGCTCCGTTGAGAGCCATGAGGCAGAGAGCTGTGGGAGAAGGGCCTGCGCGAATATGTCTCGTCTCAGTAAAGGACCACAATCACGGCGGAGAGGAACGGATCGTCCGCATCCCTTGGTCGGGGTGTTGGGCGGAAGTAAATCCGATTTCCCGATCTTAGAAAAGGCCGTGGCGATTCTGACCGATCTCGGGATTCCACACGAATTGATGGTCGTCTCCGCGCACCGGACTCCGGATCGCTTGTTCACCTATGCAGAACAAGCTCCCGGCCGGGGGATCGAAGTCATTATTGCCGGAGCAGGTGGAGCGGCCCATCTTCCCGGAATGCTGGCTGCGAAGACGCATCTGCCGGTTATTGGTGTACCGATCCCGACAGAGCATCTTCACGGACTTGATTCGCTCCTCTCCATCGTGCAAATGCCAAGAGGGATTCCCGTCGCCACGGTGGCCATTGGAGGGGCGGAGAATGCCGGTTTGCTTGCGGCGCAAATCCTGGGGGGCCGGTATCCAGAGATTGCCACCCGTGTGAAATTATTCCGTCAGACGCAGACGGACCGCGTGCTCCAGTCTCCTGAAGCGAAGGGCCTGGTGACTAGAACGAAAGGTCCTGGCCGTCCGAGTCGCCGGTCGTGAAGTCCATGGTCATTGAGCCAGGATCTGTTCTGGGCGTCCTGGGCGGCGGACAATTGGGCGCCATGTTCACCATGGCGGCATGCCGTCTCGGGTATCAGGTCGCCGTCTGGGATCCAGATCCAGAGGCGCCGGCTCATCGTCTTGCCACGCACAGCTTTCTTGCTCCGTTCACCGACCAGCACATTCTTGCGCGCTTTGCCGACCTGGTCAGCGTCGTGACCTATGAATGGGAAAATATCCCGGCGGAGCTCTGCCGAGCGTTGGAGCAGCGGAAGCCGGTTCGCCCGTCGAGCGCCGTCTTGAGCGTGATTCAGGATCGTCTCGAGCAAAAGGGGTTCTTGGCCGCCAACGGATTCCCCGTTCCTCCCTTCGCCGGCCTGACCGCTCCCGATCAATTGGCGACGACCGTCCGGCAGGTCGGGTATCCTGCCCTCTGTAAGACGGCAACGGCCGGTTATGATGGCAAGGGACAGTGGAGAATCCTCCGAGAATCCGATGTCCGGGAGGTGGAACAGGCATTATCAGAATCCGCTCGCCCTGGCATGCGATGGATCGTGGAGTCCTTAGTGCCGTTTGAACGGGAGCTCTCGATCTTGGTCGTTCGTGGATCTGACGGACAGAGTTGCACCTATCCGTTGGCTGAGAACGAACATGAAGAGGGAATTCTTCGAATCACCATGGTCCCGGCCCCTGGGCCTTCAGTGGTGGCCGAGCGAGCAGCCGCTCTTGCTCGTCAGGTCGTGGATCGCCTGGAAGGGGTCGGGGTGTTCTGTCTCGAATTGTTTCAGTTGTCCAACGGGGAACTTCTCATCAACGAGATTGCCCCGCGGCCCCATAATTCAGGCCATTACACGCTTGATGCTTGCAGCGTGTCCCAGTTTGAGCAACAGGTTCGTATTACCAGTGGGATGCCGCTTGGTGAAGTGCGTTTGCTGAGCCCAGCCGTCATGGTGAATCTCATTGGGGACGATGCCGTGAGCATGACGAAGGGCGCAGGTTGTCGAGCCCTGCTGGATATTCCTGGTGCGGTGCTCCATCTCTACGGCAAACGTGCGATTCGTCCCCGTCGCAAGATGGGGCATGTCACGTTCCTCGGGGAGACGCTCAGTCGCGCTCTCGATTATGCGAAGCAATTTCGTGGCGACCTGGCGAACGATCCCACCCTATCTGCCTAACCTCCTTCATGTATCTGTATCGTTCTTATTCGGCATCAACCGACAGGATGCTGTGAACAGGATCGACTGTCTCTCCCCGCGCACTACCCAGGCAAACCCAATCTGTGAGCCATTTTTTGGCCATCACGCATCGTTCTATTTTGTGACTTGCTGTAGGGAGATGGATCACAGGGTTCAGCTCCTCAGGGCATAGCCTACTGGAAAAACATGGTTCCGCCCTGTGTGGGTATCGGTACAGGACTTGCTCCACTCCCAGTCTTCGGTTGCCGGAACAGGAGATCATACAGATGAACAGTCTTGCTTTCCCCTCTGAGAATCATGTCGAGCTGCCTTCGGTGGATTCGTGTCACGAGAATGCGATTTCGCGCCCACGATATGTTGTGCTTCAGTCGCTGGTCGGCGTCATGTTGGCCTACCAGCTATTGTCAGGAGCGGAGCTGATCGCAAGCCCGCCGACGAGCTGGGTGATCGTCGGCGGGTTGGTGGCGATGGTCCTCTGCCTGTTGTATGTGCCGACCTCGATCCTGCAGACCACGTGGTTCAGCGGGGTCCTGATCGGGATCGATACGGTGTTCGTCACTGCGACAATCTACCTATCCGGTAACGCCCGGTCGGATCTTTATCTGTCGTATTTTGTGCTCATGCTCATTGCTGCCTCGGTGCGGCGGCTCTCCCATGTCATTGGGCTATCTCTGTTGCTCTGCGCCGGATATGGCGTCGTCCTCTATCAAGGGGTTCTACAAACTGGTTCTTTCTCGCCTGGGCATCTGTTGGGAATACCGGTTTTGTTAGTGATGGCGACGTTCTACGGGCTTGCGTTGCAAACGATTGGGGCCGAACGGCAAGAAAAAACACTTTTACAGGGGAGTATCGAGGCGCTGAAAGAGACTGAACAGGCCTTGCAAGCGTCGCGCGATCAGTTGGAGGTTCGTATCAAGGGTCTCAAGGGCGATCTCTCACGGGCGAATGAGCATGTCCGGCAGGAGAAGAAAGAACGGCAAGGCCTCGAGCAGCAATTACATGAGGCGCAGAAGATGGAAGCAATCGGTCGGATTGCCGGGGGGATTGCCAACGAACTCAGCCATCTCGTATCGGTGATCGGGAAGCAGACGGGCGTGGTCCTATCCCGCCTTGAGACGAACGATCCGCTGTATCGGCCGGTCGATGATATATTTCGAAGCGGGGGGCAGGCGGCAGCTTTGACCGCTCAATTGGCCGGGTTGGGCCTCCACGACGGCCACGTCCGACAGGTGCTTTCGGTCAAGACCGTGCTGGAGGAGATTCGTGGAGTGGTGAGAGGATTGCTGCCTGCATCCATCGATCTAAGCCTAGTCATCGAAGATGCGCCAATGGATGTCGAGGTCGATCGTGAAGGACTTGAACAAGTCCTACTTCATCTAGCGGTGAATGCGCGGGATGCCATGCCAAATGGTGGTCGGCTCCTGATTGAAGCGAAGCAGGCGTTCCCCGGGCATGAGAGTGGGTCGGTGAATGGAATGGGAGGGCATCTACCCAAGGTGCTGATTCAAGTGACCGATACCGGAAGCGGGATGAGCCCAGAGACCCAGTCGCACATGTTTGAACCCTTCTTTTCCACAAAAGAAATGAATGTGGGACTTGGACTCACCGCGGTCTATGGCATCGTGAAACAGAGTGCAGGCCAGGTCGAGGTTGTCAGCCAGCCTGGTAAGGGTACCGTGGTGCGGGTGGCGCTTCCCATCGTACGACAGGGCAGGTCGCCTGCCCCATCAGTTCTGGCACAGGTCTCAGCCAAGGGCCAGGAAACGGTTCTGCTGGTGGAACCGAATGAAATAGACCGTAAGCTCGCGCTCTCCACGTTGTTGCGGCATCGTTATCAAGTCTTGGAGGCGAGCTCGTCCGTTGAAGCGTTGCTGCTCACGCAGCAACATCCTGGCGTTGTCCATGTGGCCGTGAGCGATCTCAATATGCCGGAGATCGGGGGTCGTGACTTAGCCAGACGGTTGTTGGCGAAACACCCGATGATGAAGCCGATTTTTGTTTCCGGCTATGATGATGAGGCGATGCTGTCTCATCGCCTCAACCCGCAGTATGTCTTGAGGCGTCCCTATCGACAAGCCGGTCTGGTGGAAAAAGTGCGTGAGCTGTTGGATGCGTGAAAACCGGACGGTTTGTCTGGTTTGTTTGGTCTGTCTCGTTTATTTGGTTGAACCAGACTGACCGGGCTAGTCTTCCCGCTGGCCTCCGCTGCTTGGGGCAAAGAAGGACACGTCCCGGCGTTTGAACAGACCAATCAGCGCCATCCCAGCGATAAACCCGCCGATATGGGCGAAGAATGCCACGCCTCCGCCCTGGCTGCCGATGCTCATTCCCCCGCTCAACAGTTGCATCACGAACCACATGCCGAGGACGATACCCGCTGGCACCTTCGTTGCGCCAAAGCCAGGCATCAGAACCAACACGCGGGCTCGTGGGAACAACAGGACATAGGCGCCTAAGACACCGGAAATGGCGCCGCTTGCTCCGACCATGGGAATAGGCGAGGACGGATCGGTCAGGGCGTGGCTCAAGGCGGCCAGAATCCCGCATGTGAGATAGAACACGACGTACCTCGCATGCCCCATGACGTCTTCGATGTTATTCCCGAAGACCCAGAGGTACAGCATATTTCCGATGAGGTGCATCCAGCCGCCGTGGAGGAACATGCTCGTAATTAACGTCGCGTAGGCGGGGATGGGGACGACCGTATCGGGGAGGTCGGCCTGCCCGAATAGGAGGGCCGGAATCGCCCCGTACTGGAACACGAATGTGTTATCCGGGCCGACAGGAAGGCTGACCTGGTAGAGAAAGACGAGGATGCAGACTGCAATAGAGGCGATCGTAACCACCGGCGTCAGCTTGGTTGGGTTGTCGTCGTGCAGAGGGATCATGGTGCCCTCATTGGGAGGGAGTTCGGCGACGGTCGATGACCGATCGAGGAAGTGCCGGGTTATCCGGCAAGGAGCCATCAGGTCCGAGGGAGATTGAAAACCCCGCGGCGTGCGTATGGCCTCCACCACCGAAAGACGCGGCGATGGCCCCCACGTCGGCTCCATCCTCTCGCGAGCGCATGCTGTAATAGCGGCGCCCATCGCGATCGTGCCACATGACGCAAAACGGATGCTCCAGGGAGAGGCGTTCGCCGATCTGACTCGTCAAGACCGCGCTGTGGACCGACGGCACGATGGCTCCGTGAAAATCGATCAACATTGCCTGCGCAGCAAGTTTGCTCACGAGTTCGTTTTCATATCGCAGAATGGCCCGGCCTTCCTGTTCCAACTCCTGCTGCTTGAAGTGACTCCAGAGGTGATACTCGAATGGATATGAGGCAACGGCCGCATTGATTTCCCGACTGGAGGGGAGTGCCCAAGTCCAGAGGTCTTTGTCTTGGATATAGTCGAGGAGCCACGGCGCCGGCTGGTCGTGTGCCCATTCCCAGGCGAGGACCGCTCCGGACTTCTTCATGTCGAAATAGGCATAGGGAAGGCCGGCGAGGGCTTTCTCTGCGGTGATGTGGTGATCGAGTACGAGGAGGGCCTGCGTCTGAGCGGCCATGGCTTCCAGCGTCTCGCGGGCATAGCTGAAGTCCACGATGACCACTCGTTGGTCTTCTAGCCCTGCGGGAGGTGGATTCCCGTGTTTGACGGGAATGAACCGAGCCGTGGGAAATTGATTCCACAGCGCCCACGCGGCGCCGAATCCATCGGCACATTCGGCGTGGTAGAGGACGACTGTGGGGGGGGTAGAGAATGGATGTTGTGAACGAGAACCAGCCATTGAGGCGGAGCATACCATGATGCTCCGCCGAGACTAAAGCTTCTTTATGAGAAGAGGTCAGAGTGCGTTGAGATGGTCGATCAGCTGACGCAGCCGGCTTGCGCTCCGGCGGTTGGAGCTGTAGGTCAAGCGAGGCAAGTCCTTCAGATCCGGCTCGTCGAGCTCTTCGGGAAGCGGCCCGCGTAGTTCGAAGGTGCCTTCAGATAACAGATCGCCAAATGTATCATGCAGGCCGGCCACCTGTTCGGGGGAGATGCTCGTTTTCAGCCGCATGGCCAAGAGCCGTCCCACGTATCGAATCGAATGGAATCGGCGGTAAAAGCTCTTAATCTCATCGATCGCGTCGTCCACAGACGTGGTGATTTTGAACAGGCTGAGATCTTCAGGGTTGATCAGTTTACGGGCTAATAGTTGGCGTGTGACGAAGGCGTACCAGTCGTCCCAATAGTCGCAACCGGGAGCCTGGAGACACACGATCGGCTGGGGATCGCTCTTGCCGGTTTGGGCGAGGGTCAAAATTTCAAAACCTTCATCATGCGTCCCGAAGCCGCCTGGGAACAATGCAATGGCGTTGGCCTCTTTCTGAAAGATGAGTTTGCGGGTGAAGAAGTATTTGAAGGTAACGAGCTTGGGATCATCGGCGATCGTGGCATTCGGGCCTTGCTCGAAGGGCAGCATAATATTGACCCCGAAGCTGTTCTCGCGTCCGGCGCCCTCCTGGCATGCGCGCATGACCCCGTCGGCCCCCCCGGTAATGACCATGAACCCTTCCTCGACGATCTGACGGGAGAACTGGAAGGCCATCTGGTAGTTCGGATCATCCGAAGCGGTGCGGGCCGAACCGAAGATGCTGATCTTGCGCCGATCGCGATAGTCATGAAAGACGCGGAAGGCGTGACGTAGTTCTTTGACGGCGCGGTTGACGATCTTGAGGTCCAGGATGTCTAGATGAGAATCGTGGAGCCGGAGCGTCCCGGCCAGAAGTTCCTTCATGATCGCGGCTTGCAGGTCGTCCTCAGGACTGTCGAGCAGAAGGCGAATTTGGCTGAGCAGCTCCTCGTTCGAGGGGAGGGGGCGGGAACGGGTCTGGGAGGTCTTCATTTGGTCATCCATGTGAGGTTATGGTTCTATCGTAGGGAGACAAAAAATTCTATCAGCTGTTTGCCTGTTGGTCAAAGGAACGGAGAATATGTGTGAGATTAGCCCGCGTCATTCATGACGGTTTGTCACGAAATCGCTGAGCCGCGTCGCGAGACCAGCGCACGGAGACCTGAGGGCCCGATGCGTACCCGTGCAGTACGGTGAGGGTCCGAGGGGCGAGCCTGCTGGCCGGAGGCTCGACGTAGCAGCGGATCGGCGATTGCAGCAGAAGCGCTCATGAATAATGCGGGCTAGGAGCGATTGAGTGAGGGAGGCATTGTTTGAAGTGCCCAGGCCCTGATACGCGCGAGATCGGTCGACGAGAGGTCAGTGAACTGGATATCGACATGCCATGTGCGGATCCCGCTTGTTGGCTCATCGGGCTCTGCCCCTGGCACTCCGCTGGTCAGGACTGTTCCACGAATGGTTAGGGGAGTGTTTTGACCAGAAATGGAAAACGCTAGTACGACGTTCGTCCCTGTCAGGATCTTTGCGGTTGATTCGACCAACGCTCCGACATGGCTCAGTTGGGTAATCATGGCGTTATAGTTGAGCCCCTGCGTCGAGGCTCGCCCGACCACACTCACGACGACGGGGATTTTCGTGCCACGTCGGGGCGGCGTGAGCATCAGGTCTTGTGCCGTGAGCACCCCCACCGGCTGATTTTGTTTGGTGACAATCAAGAGAGAGGCACCCGTCGCCATCATAAGCGTCGAGGCCTCTGCCAAGGCCTGATCGTATTCGATGAACTGCACCGGGCGTGTCATGATCGCTCGGACTTCAATGTCGTGCGGTTCGAGCCCCTGAGCGACGACCTTCTTCACAATGTCCGTCGGTGTCATGAGGCCGAACCGGGTGTCGGTATCCTTCACCAGTAGGCAGGGCGCCTGTTCTCGTTCGAGTAGCAGCGCCGCCTCACTGACGGAGACGTCTCCCGGAACTTGTACGACCCCTGGTGTCATCATATGGGCAACCATAGTTTGTATGAGATTTGTCGTCTTGAAGGGCTTGTCCTCGTCGTTCGGCATGGGTTCGAAGCCTTCCCCGATTCGCGCCTGCACGACTCGTAAGGGTTCCGCCCCCAGCGACGTAAGCCAAGTATAGCAGACGGGGCCCCCTGGGCCGTGACTCGGGCTTCCCTTGTCAAACAAGGGGTTCGGCGAATAGACTAGGCCAAATGTGAAAGCAGCACAAGGGGTGATCGATGGTTGATCCCGATTTTGTTCAACAGGACTTTCAGCGTCGCCTCAGGGAAATTCCCCTACGAGGGATGGGGCTGTCAGTCGACGTCTATTCTCCCGATCTGTTCGAGTTGGTGAACAAGCTCAGGGAGCGAGGACTCTCGCCGGGCTATCTCGAAGTCTTTAAGGCGACGACGACCGCACTGACAACGGTTCGACAGGCTGTGCCGGGTATGCCGCTGGCATACCACGGGGAAGGCCTGTGGATCACTCAGCCGGACGTACAAGCGTCTCCGTTTTTTCAGCAGGATGTCGGCGAGATGATCACGCAACTCAACAGCATACAGAGTCTCTGGCTGAATCATGAATGTGCGATGAAGCAGATGGCGGGCTACTCGTTTGGCACCTATGTTCCGCCACTATATACGCCGCTGAGCGCCGAGGTGGTGGCCGACAATATTGCGACGGTTCAGCAGGCCATGGACCTGCAGGGTCGCCGCGTGGACGGGACTGCCCCGCTTTTCCTCTTGGAGCTACCGCCCCTCACCTATTTCGCTGCCGGCACGATCCCGATTCCCCATTTTTTCCGGCTCGTGACAGCCCGAGTACCCTGCGGCCTCGTGTTGGACATCGGGCATCTCTGGACGGTCTATCGTTATACGGCCGCCTGTCGGCAAGTCCCTCTAGAACAATTCGTCCAGGAATTCCTCGACGAATTTCCGTTGGATCGGGTTGTTGAAATCCACGTGGCAGGGCTGGCCTGTCATGAGTCGGTCGGAGGGGTAGAGGCAGGCGAGGGTCTTCCCGAATGGCTTGATGCCCATGCCGCGCCGATTCCGTCGATCCTCTTTACCATGCTCGAACAGGTTCTGGCCCATTCGGGCCTCGTCAGTCTCCGGGCGGTCGCGCTTGAAGTGGACACCAAACCGATCGAGATGATTGTGGAGGAGTATGCAGAGGCCGTTCGGCGTTTCTCCCTCCTTGTTCAGCAGACGATGGCCAGAGGAAGGGCTGTAGAACAGACGGGATTGGCACCTCGTCCAGCGTCAGTCCAGGAACCGATGTGTCAGTCTGATCGCCAACAGTTGCGCGACGACTATGCGCGCTACGCGCAAATCATCTCGGGACAAGTCCCCATTACAGGCCCGGAGTGGCAGGAAGTGGCCGCGGAGGTGAGCGGTTTAACACGGTACCGCACGTCCTATCTGCCGCACGAGATTCTCCATTGGGGAGGAGACCTTGCAGAGATGTTTCCGCAAACCTGTCGGGCTTTAGCGGAGCGGAGCATCTGCTTGACAGAGTTCGTGGCCTTCTGGTTTCGGTCGCCACGACCGCTCACGCACTCGTATGATTTCTTCCTCCTCAAGATCGAACGGTTTCTCCAATTTGTGACGGAGCGCGCGCCGGAGGTACGGGTCTGCGTACAATCGGAAGGCGACATGTTGCGCCTGGCCTATGCTCAGGCGAATGAAGTGGGAGAACCAGTGATGGAGATGGAGCGAACTCGATGAGTTTCTGGCAGTCACTCACCAGACCGATCATCGGGATGGCGCCGATGGATGGGGTTACCGATGCGACGTTTCGGCATACCGTGGCGATGCACGGGAAGCCGGACGTCTCCTTCACAGAGTTCACGCATGTGCATGACGTCTGCCGGGGGCCGGAGTTCTTATTGGACTCCCTTATCTATCATGAGGCTGAACGGCCGATTGTCGCGCAGCTCTATGGAAAAGAGCCGGACCTCTTTTATCAGGCTGCCCATGCAGTCTGTGAGTTGGGGTTTGATGGATTGGATATCAACATGGGCTGTCCGTCGCGGAGTGTGGCCTCATCCGGATCAGGAGCGGGGCTGATCCGAACGCCGGAAGTGGCTCAGTCCATTATGCAGGCTGCTCGACAGGGGATCGCCGATTGGGCGGCCGGTCAGACCCTTGAGAAAGCGGGTCTCAAGCCGGGTAGAGTGGCGGCGATCTGGCAGATGAACGAGCAACGGCAGGATGCCCGCCCGCTTGTCCGACACACGATCCCTCTATCCGTGAAGACACGCCTCGGCTACGACGTGGTGGTCATTGACCGTTGGATCGAGCACCTGCTCATAGAGCAGCCGGCAGTCATTTCCCTGCATGGCCGCACTTTGCAACAAATGTATCGAGGGGAAGCGGATTGGAACGCCATTGCCAGGGCGGCAGAGATCGTGCGGGGGAGCGGGACTTTATTGTTTGGCAATGGTGACGTGCACAGTTTTCATGACGTCGTCCGTCGCGTGCGGGACACCGGAGTCGATGGCGTGTTGGTCGGACGAGCCGCGCTCGGAGCCCCCTGGTTCTTTCGGCAGAAAGAGGAGGCGCGGCGCATTTTGCAAGAACATCGGACGGAGAAAGGGCCCGAACCGTGGGCGCCTCCACTCGACGTTCGCTTCGAGATGCTGCTCGATCATGCCCGACGATTCGAGGCGGCTTGTGGGCAGGGCCAGTTTCGGCGGATGCGCAAACACCTGGGCTGGTACTGCAAAGGGTTTCCCCATGCCGCCTCGCTTCGAGCCAATATGTTCCGAGTCTCGTCGGTCGCCGACCTGGAGCAGGTGCTCGCCAATTTTCGCATGCACTGCGCGAGTCTCACCGAGGTCTCTGACCAGATGCTGCTCGAACCCCTTGCTTCCCCTGAACCCTCTCCGGCGTTGTAGCAGGATGCTGAAAAAGTCTGCCAGCCGGTCTTGCTCATTTGGTTTATCTGGTCTATTTGGTCTATCTGGTTCAACCAAACAAACCAGATCAACCAGATCAACCAGATGGACCAGACAGACCTGGCTTGTCACAGACGTGCGGACCAATGAAGTTCTGGCGTGCCCAAATAGTCTTTTCACAGTCTGCTAGATGTCACTCATTCTCGCTTCAACCTCTCCGCGCCGTCGCGAGTTACTTGCCCTGCTGGGTATCTCGTTCGACGTTAAAAATCCATCCTTCGAGGAACGGCTGGTGCCAGGTCGGACCGCGATCGAGCAGGTGCAGTTCTTCGCGCAGGGCAAGGCCCAGTCGGTCGCGGAGCAAGAGGCGGAGGCGATTGTGCTGGGGAGCGATACGGTGATTGAGTTGGATCATGACGTGCTCGGGAAACCGGCGGATCTGGCGGAGGCCCGTGCGATGCTCCGGCGCCTGGCCGGTCGTGATCATTACGTACGCACGGCGGTCGCGCTCGTCTGTTCAGCTCGTGCGATAGACATCGTCGCGCTGTCCACGGCCGTCGTTCGGATGAAGCCGTTTGATGACCGAGTGCATGAACGTTACCTCGCGACGGGAGAAAGTCTCGGCAAGGCCGGCGCCTATTCGATCCAAGGAGAGGGTGGCGACTTGGTCGATTCCATCGACGGAGATTTTCCGACTGTGGTCGGCCTGCCGCTTCGCCTGGTCGTCCAGTTGTTGACGCAAGTTGGTGTGAGAGTGCCGGTCGATCTCGGCGAACTCTATGCCACCAAGCCCTATGCCAACTGGGCCCGATTCCAAGGCTGATTGAAAAGGGGGAGGGGTTTCCGTACAATGCAGACCCATCATTCGTCGTCTTGTTTAGCAGGATGCTGAAAAAGTCCGCCAGCGTCGTTCTCGCATCGCTCAGAAGCTCAACGTACCGAAGCGTACGCCTCGCCTCTTCGCTTGCTGCGGCCTTGCTGAACGGACTTTTTGAGCATCCTGCGAAAATATTCTTCTGTTGAGTCACACGTGCAGACCATCTACATTCTGGTTTGTCCACATAGTTTTTCCGCAGCCTGTTAGGGAGGGAGTCATGAGCGTGCGATGCCTGACATCAGTGGCGCGAGTCGGTGGCGTCGTCACCTGTGCGGTCGTGGGCCTGTTGACGGTCGTTGGTCTCCAGCCGGTCTTGGCGATCGATGTGAAGCTATCTGCGGCAGAGGCGCAGAAGGTCTTGGAAGCTGGGCGGGCGCCGATGGAGAAGGCCAACACCCCGGAGGACGTCAAGAAGGTCCTTCAGCAAGCCTCCATGGTCACGCGCGTGGGAGCCGACCCAGAGAAAGATCCCTGCGGCGCCAGCGCCATCCTTCGGACCAAGCGCTATCGACTTGAAGCCTTTGGCCGGCAGGAAGCGGCGGAGTCCAAGAAGAGGAAAACAGATGTGCGCATGCCCGACGAGTTCATCAAGAAAGTCGTGGACATGCCCAATATGGAGATGGAAGTTCAGCTATGTGGCGATGACGAATATTTTGCAGAGGGTGCCCTGATCGAGTTGCAACAGGGCTCCAAGAGAGTCAAGCCCATCGATATTGGAAAAGCCGAACGTGGCCGAAAGAATGAGGGAAGCGGGCCGATCTACCGATCCCGTTTTACCGCACTATTTGCCTATGAAACATTTGATCCCACTGCTGCGTCAGTTTTCGTCGTAAATCTTCAAGACGGAAAAGAGGCGAGAATCGCGGCTGATTTTTCCAAGGTGAAGTAAGCACCGTCCTTCGATCCTACCCCCTGCCAGTCTGCACGACTGCTTCTACTGTCTGCTGAGCGGACGTCAGTGGTTGCTCCAAGCAAGGTCGCATTGAGTAGGTAGGCTGAGGTCAAAGCTGAGTGAAGATCTGACGTTCTTCATCTCCGCCTCAGCCTAACCTTCCGACAACGACGGCGAGCTGTTTCAGCATCCTGCCAGCCATCACATACACCCGCAAGTCTTCTGACGAACACTGAGCGGTCATGAACCGCTCGCGCTTACGTGCTGCTTGTGGCTCTGCGCCCACTGGCGCTGGAACTGTTCGTAAGGCATCGACAACTTCTGTTGCATGGCCGTCTCAAGAGACTGTCCGGTCATGAGCACGTTCATCAGCTGACGAACGGTGGACATGCTATACCGGTCGATGAGGTGCTGAGTGGCAGCACTTGCAGTGAGGTAGGCGGTCGGTAGTGATGTTGTGGGAAGCTGAGCCCACGATCCGTGAAGAGAAGGCAACGGCATGAGGGGAGGGCTCCCTTGTCGGGACTCTTCCATGTCCGGCCAGGGGTCTTCTGCCAGATGGATGGCCAGCCCTTCCACGAGCCATGTTGGAGGAGCCGCACTTCCATCCTTGGCCAGTTCATGAAAGAGCGCATGGACGAACTGATGACGGATAACGCGGCTGAATAATGCGAGATCGTCGAGCGCGCCTTGAGTGGGGAGGTGGATCGAACCCGACGTGTGATCGAACAACGTATCGGCCCAATTGGGGATACCCGCGGGACCGGAAAATTTCTGTCCTGTGTGTAAGACAACCTTGATGGGTTTGGCGGGTACGTATCCGAATTTCGGGGGAATCTCCTCATAGGCGTATTCGAGCATGGCGCGGATGCGTACCCACGTCGCGTGATCGTCCGGCCCGTCGAACTGAACGACGAAATGTGAGATGTCGCGTGGGGTAAACGGTCTCGGCGGCTGTTCCTGCTGAGTAGCGATGGAGGAGGGAGGTGGATTCGCGGATGGCGTTGAGGGAGGAGGCGTGCGGTCTTGACGGGGATCGGGGGCCGGTCTGGTGTCTATGGCTGCTGATTTGGATAAGGGGGCGAGTGCCACTGCTACTACTTGATGCTGTTCGGAGTTCCCCGCGTCCGCCTTTGCGACCAGCCTACTTCGATAGGATCGGAGATTGGGATCATCTTGTGAACGCGCGAGATCGAGATGGGTCATTGCTGAGGTCTTGTCGCCTTTCGCTAACAGCAGTTCGGCGAGTGCAAGATGCGGGAACGGATCAGTGGGGTTCAGTCGAATCACCGTGTTGAGGAACTGAGACGTCATCGCCGGATCGCGAAGTTCCCAGTACGCTTGCGTCAGGTTCATGTACGCCAGCGGATTGGTGGAATCGGACGCGACGGCTTTCTTAAAGGCTTTGACAGAGAGTGCGCTCCCGCCGAACTTTTCCTGTTGCACGCCGAGATTGTTCCAGAGCGCTGCGATGTACCGTTTGGTCTGGGCTTTCTCCTGATTTTTGCGCGGGAGGGCCATCAAACGGCGTTCTGCTTCCCTGTAATTTCCCTTTTCCACTTCATCGTGAATGAGCCCGAGCGCATCAGTAGGCGCTTGTCCTGGATCGATCAGTCGCGTTTGCGGAACGTCCCAGGACGGATATTCTTGCGTTCCCGGCAACGTGAAGCTGGGGGTTGGTTGCAGCGGAGGAGGGTCTGAGGACTGCCGCGATGCGGGTCCCGGAGTCAAATACGCCGGTTTCAGCCACGCGTGGTACCCGATAAAGAGAACAAGCCCGATGGCGAGGAATGTGAGTGTGGATGAGATGTCGCGTCGATATTTCACAGTACCGTCCCTTTGGAGATATCACACTGCCGGTTTGAGGCTACCGACCCCGAAAGATTTTGGTGCCTGGTTTAATCGTTTTCCAGAGCGTTGTGTCATGACAGCGCTCGCATTGTGGGCCGAAACTTCCGTCATGCTTGTCATCTTTCTTGTGACAACTGACACAGGAGGACGATGATGTGACCTTCTTGTCCATGCGCTCGGTGTGGCAGGCATAACAATCGAGCCCTTTGTGTCCGCCATCGAGTTTGAAGCGGGTGCGCGTGTCGTGATCGAAGTCCCAGAGTTTCCAGTCTCTGATGCTGTGGCAGTCCTGGCACTCCGTGCCCAACCTGCGCCGGTGCGTATCGTCCTTCTTGTGGCAGGCGTAGCAGTCCGTGGGCGTCTTGTCTTGATATAGCCGTCCCGTGTGGCAACTCTCGCAAGTGGTAGTTCGGTGTTTCCCCCTCAGCGGATACTTCGTATCGTGGTCGTGCTCAAAGAGGAACACTTTCCAATCCCGTTCAGTGTGACAGCTTTCGCACTTCTCGGAAAATTGCCCCTTATGCTTGTCGTCTTTTTTGTGACAGGCAAAGCAATCGACAGGCGCTTTGTCCTTGTATAGATGCCCTGTATGGCAAGACTCACACTTTGTTGTCCGATGCTTCCCCCTCAACGGATATCTCGTGTCGTGCTCATGGTCAAAGAGAAATACTCTCCAGCTCCGTTCGGTGTGACAGCTTTCACACTTCTCGGTAAATTGCCCCTTATGCTTGTCGTCCTTCTTGTGGCAGGCGTTGCAGTCGGACGGAGTCTTATCCTTATACAAGTGCCCCTTATGGCAGGACTCGCACTTGGTCGTGATATGCCGTCCCCGTAGAGGGTACTTGGAGTGCAAGTCATGATCGAACGTGATCGTCTTCCAATCACTCTCCGCATGGCACGTCTCGCAATTCTCTCCGTACGTCCCTTTGTGCTTGTCGTCTTTCTTGTGACACGAATAACAATCGAGCGGCGCATCTTTGAAAGCGGGGGTGAGATGACACTTCTTGCACTCGATCTTGGCATGCTTACCCATCAATGGGAAGTGCGACTTGTTATGGTCGAACGGCGATTTCTTCCATGACCGGTCATCGTGGCATTCCTCACACTTCGTACCTTCCTGCCCTTTGTGCTTGTCGTCCTTTTTGTGACAGGAGTAACAGTCCATCGGCGTGTTCTTGAACCGCTCATGAGCGTGACAGTCTTCGCATTTGACGGCGGCGTGTTTCCCGCGTAGTGGGTAACGCGTTTTGTCGTGATTGAACTTACTCGCCGTATCCTTCCAGTTCCGCTCGGTATGGCAGTCTGCGCAGGCTGGCCCCAAGTTTCCTTTGTGTTTGTCGTCCTTCTTGTGGCAACTGTAACAATCGGACGGCGCGTCACGATACTTGATTTTGGGCTTGTGACAGGCCTTGCACTCGACCTTTTTCGCGTTGGCATGGGCGGCCTTGAGCGGGAAGTCCGTCCGTTCATGATCGAAGGTCTGCTCCGTGATCGGTGCAATGTTCTCCGTTCTGCCTTTGTGATCTGTGTGGCATTCCTTGCATTCCCGCTGTTCTTTGAACCGTCCGTGGGAGCCCTGTTTTTGCTCGACGTCTTTGCGAACGTCTTTGTGGCAATCTTGGCAGAGCGCATTCTGTGCCGCCTTGTCGAACCGCTTATGACACTTCGTGCAGTCCTCTTCCCATTTCGCATGGCCTTCGATCACCTGCCCCGGCATCAACGCCGTCTCGACGTTGTCTGCCAAGGCCGGTGCGGCCATGAGCATCAATGTGCCGAGAAGGAGTAGGAGGCCGTAATTTCGTGAGACCAACACAATAGTCGATCGGGGTCAGTACATGTAGGCGGCCACGATGTGAAAGATCGTGCAGGCAGCCAGGATGTAGATGAATGGCACATGGAGCATGTGCCACAACGAGAAGAAGCGTTCGTAGGTACTGAACTCGGCGACGCGCTCGCATTCTCTCAAATACGATGACGCCAACCAGATCGCGTCCGATGCCCCCCCAGGGAACTCCGGATGCCGTTCAGTCTTCAGGATTTTTCGCAGCTCGCGCGCGCTGCGAAAGGTCAAGATAATCCGTTTCGATCCGATCGTCAGGGGGCTGAAGAGGTGCGAGGTGAACGAGCGATCGAGTTGCATCGAGTCGCGCTCGAATGATTGGAGCCATTGCTCGACACGAGGCGCAAAGTGTAGGCGGGATTTGGCGTCATTCGAATGGCCTGCAAATTCCGCCTTAATTTTCCCCAGCGTGGCGCGCCTGCCGTAGAGACCATAGTGAATCTTGGTGTAGATAAAGCGACCGATGATGCCGCTGATGACCACCCCCAGCATGCTGAAGAGGGCGATCGTGGCGTTCAGGGATCTCAGATGGAAGGTTGAGTGAAGTAGGATGAGTGTGGGGCCCACGATACCCATGATCATGTGGATACGAAACCAGTGTTTCAGTGCCCCCCAGCGATGCATGAAGTGCAGGTGTTTGCGCAGTGGATAGGTCAGCATTAAGAGCATCATTACGGAGCCGACGACTCCCAGGTAAAAGCCAACGTTCGAGCGTGGGGTATAGTATTTGCCGGTCGCCACATTGTAGGCCACCCACATAGCGAGACCCAGGAGAACCAAGACCAGCAGTCGTCCTGGCAGGGAAGGAGAATCGGATGTCGCGTCTTCATCCGGTTTTGAGGCGAGCCCGGTCGCCGGGCGAGGTGCCTCGGTTGTTCGTTCCCGGACTTGCTGGAGAGGTTCAGCTACAGCCATGTTCGTTCATCCTATATGCTCAGAGAAGGTCGGTTCGTTGATCGGTTGTAGGCGATGCGTCGAAGATCCTGATTGTTTAGAGCAACTCCCGCGCCTGTTTCTCGGTGCACAATCCTTGCGGGGGTTGGGACATTTATGACCTATGGGAAAGGAGTCCCATCTGACGAGAGTGTAGGTGTTGACCTACATTTTGTACAGGTTGACCTGAGTTTTGTACGGGAGGATGCTCCGCATTCATGGGTAGATCTACCCATGCAGTATCTCCACTTTCCATTGAAAACATAGTCTTACGACGCGTCCTCTGCAAACGGTATGTCCTTTGCGTGACGTAAACGCATGTTTGGGATTGCATTCCCACGATTTTCTCCAGTAGATTGCGCGCCGGGAAAGTGAATTGGGATTATAGTCCCAATTGAAAAAGTGGCGCAAGCAGTGTGCTGGAACAGAATGACAATAGCGTGGGCACAAGTGAGCTGAGGTCTACAATGGCGGATACAAGAATGACTCAATTGACTAGCTGGACAGGATATCGGTTCTTTGCCTGGGCAATTGTTGCCGGGCTTCTGGCGCTAGGCAGCATGATGCTGTTCATGCCGGATACCGCGTCCGCCCAGGGACGTATCCGCACGGACATTGAGATCGATCACAGCAGCACCGGCTTTCCGCTCAGTGGCGGTCACACGCAGGTGGTGTGCGAGCGGTGCCACTTGCAGGGCATTTTTCGAGGAACACCGACCCAGTGTATGCAATGCCATTCACCCGGTGGTCGAGTCGTGTCCACCTTTAAGCCGGCGAACCACCTGCCGACCTCGGTCAACTGCAACAGCTGCCACCGGACGACAAATTGGACGCCTGCGTTCTTTACCCATAACGGTGTCGCTCCGGGAACCTGCTCCAAATGCCATAACCAAACTATTGCGGCCGGCAAGACGGCGACTCATATTCCGACGACCATGACCTGTGACAGCTGCCATCGGACGGTGGGTTGGACGGGAGCGGCCTTCAAACATCAGGGGGTCGCATCCGGTACCTGCGTGACCTGCCATAACGGAATTCAAGCCCGCGGGAAACCGGCTGGGCATATGGCGACGGCTTTGACGTGTGATAGCTGTCACAAAATTGGCGCGGCGAATTGGTTGCTTGTATCCACGGGCTATAACCACACGGGGATCACGACCGGCTGCGCCACCTGTCATAACAGCACGACGGCGTTGGGCAAAGCGGCGAGTCACATTCCCACTACGCTCGGGTGCGAGACGTGCCACAAGTCGACGACGGCCTTCGGGCCGGGCACCCCGATGAATCACACGGGGATCGCAACGGGCTGCGCAACCTGTCATGGCGGCGGATATGCGGGGGTCATGACCAAGTCGACGACACACGTTGCGACGACGGCGCCGTGCGAGACGTGCCACAAGTCCACGACCACGTTTACCGGTGCCGTGTTTAATCACACGGGGATCGTGAGCGGGTGCGCGAGCTGTCATATGCCCGGCGGGGCGGGCTTAGCCAAACCGGCGAACCACTTCCCGACTGTCACGGCGTGCGAGACCTGCCACAAGTCCACGACGACCTTCAGTGGAACGAGGATGGTCCATAGCGGGGTGGTGACGACAGGGACCTGCAATACCTGTCATGAGCGCGGTATGAATTGGGCAGGGGGGATCGTGACCAGACCGAACGGCCATACCGGTACTAGGGGAGCGCCAAACTCTTGCGACAAATCCGGCTGTCACAATACCTCCACCTTTAGTAAGTAAGCGGTGATGTCGCTCAAATGGATCAAGTTAGCGGGGGGTCGTGCCAGGCACTTGTGCTACTTGCCACAATAGGACCATCGCCGGGGATAAATCGAATGGCCATTCAAAGACGACTCTGCCCTGTGACGCGTCTGGTTGTCACAGCACCCGGACCTTCAGCAAATAGATGGCGAATACATGATGTGTTGGAAATCAGAGATTTCCTAGGTGAAGTTCGCCATGGCACATATACTTCTCGACATTGATCCCAAACGCCATCGTAGTTAGCGTTTGGCGATGGACTCGTTAGCTTAATCTCGACCTGAGCATACATCCCATTTAGAGGTCTTCGTTGACGGGAAATGTTACAAGCAAGTTGCGTCGTGCGATGTGGGCTGTCTTCTTTGGTGGGCTTCTCGCCTTCGCGGGCTTGTGGACAGCGGCTCCGGTGGCTGCGCAAGTGCTCGACCACATCGAGATTGTCGAGACCCCGACAGCGGCGGAGATTCACATTGTGTTCAATGCGCGAGCGCTCTATCTCCGTCATACTCCCTCCCAGCAGGGCGATCTCATTCGCTTGTTTCTCGATTTTCCAGACCTGGACCGCTCCGTCCGATTCGCGCGTGAATTGGTTGCATCGCCGCCCAGCGACTTGATCCCAAAGTTTACCGTGACGTTTCCCGACCAAGGAACAAACGGCCTCTCGATCCGTTTTGCCAAACCGGTGCGATTTCGTGTGAGCCAGCGGGACATCAGAAGCAGCAGCCGGATTGTGATTTCGGTCAAGCGGGATCAGCCGGCGCTCCCGCAAGAGGTCGAGGCTCCACCGGCGACGCCCTCGGACGCGATGGGACCGAAGCAGTCGTTCGAAGTTCCGCCGTTCAGTCCTGGGATGAATGTTGAGACCTATGCCGATGATTTGATGAAGCTCGGCCGTAAGGCGCTGAATGTCGGAGAGAGTGAGAAGGCATCGCAGATTTTCAACGCACTCCTCAATCTCCAGCCGAATAAGCAATCACAAGCAGCTCAGGAGTGGGTTGGAGTGGCCAGGCAACGAAGCAGAGAATATGAGAAGGCGACAGCGGAATATGAACTCTACCTCAAACTCTACCCGGAGGGAGAAGATGCGGTGAGAGTGCGACAGCGGTTGGCATCGTTGCAGGAGGTCATCAATCAGCGGGCACAAGCCAAAAAAGCCAGACCGGCCAGGAAGATAGACGAGATGCGGGTCTACGGGAGCGCGTACACATACTATTATGGCGGGTACTCCCAGACGACAACTACAGACAAAGTCGCGAATACTACTACGAATAGGAACAGCCAGGATCAGTCGTTGCTGCAGTCGGCATTCGATGTTACAGGGCGGTACCGGAAAGACGAATACGACAACAAGCTCGTCGTGCGTGGTACACAGTCGTACGATCTATTGGCCACCTCAGATACGAGACGAAACGTCAGCCGCCTCAGGGCCCTCTACTTCGAACACTCAAGTCAAGATTCGTATTTCGTCCGGGTTGGACGCCAACCGGGGAACACCGGCGGCGTACTGGATTTCCGGTTCGATGGAGCCTGGGTGCGTTACGTCGCTGTCCCTCAATTCTTGAATGTGAACCTCCTCGCCGGCCAGCCTCGGCAATTCAGCTTGACTTCCAATTTCGTGCCCGACGATCCCCGGAACTTTCGGGCCGACTTGAAACGCTACTTTTATGGCGTGAATGTGGATATCGGTCCGATCGGACAGGCCTGGAACGGCAATCTGTATTACTTCAATCAGATGAACAATGGGGTGGTAGACCGTCGGGCCGTGGGGACAGAATTACGGTATGCGGCCGACGGGAAGAACGCCTTCGGCCTGCTCGACTACGACGTGTCATACAACGTCCTCAACATCGCGATGCTCAATGGGACCTGGGTGACCGAAGGGACCACCTATACCCTACTGGTTGACCATCGCAAAACGCCCAATCTGCAAACCACGAACGCGCTCTTCGCGGACCCGATTAATACCCCTATCGAGACCATCAACAAGACCAATGAAAGTTTGTTACGAGAACAGGCGAAGTCCGTGTCGGCGACCAGCGACCTATTTCTTGCCGGGGTGCTCCATTCGGTGACCACCGACTGGCAGCTCGGTGGGGATGTCCGCCTCAATCGTATTTCCGGGACGGGGAAAGCGAACTGTTTTGTCATCCTGCCAGGCACCAGCACCCTTTTCCTCAATCCGAACGCTACGACCGATGCAGCGTGTTCCTTGTCAGCGCAGCCTGGGACTGGGAATATATGGACGTATACGGCTCAAGTGATCGGGACGAAGTTTCCGTTTGAGAGTACGACCTTTGTGGCGAATGCCAGCTATATTACGAGCCCGGCGTACCGAGGGCAATCGCTCACGCTCAATTCGTTGGCTCGTCTCTCACCACAATTGCAGTTCGACACGTTCGTCCTGCTCTATCACCAAACGACTAGTTTTGACGAGAAGCTGTATCGCGTGACTCCGACGGTTCGCATAGACTATCGCTTCTTCGACAATTGGACCTTCGAGGGCACAGGTGCGTATGAGAAAACGCTGACGGATAGTTCGACACAAAAAGATTCGACGACGAGACAATTCTATTACTTTGGTCTCCGGTGGGACTTCTCCTAGCATGCTGAACGTGGACAGCGTGAGTGGTCTTTGCGGGGAGGCGTTGAGGGTCCTGACCCTGCCTCTCTTGCTGGTCACGCGATGCTGGGTTTCATTGGGGCTATCGGTGCGGCGTTGATCCTTGGGGCGTGGCAGTAGCGTGCCGATTGCCATCTCATTATTGCTGCTGTTTATTCAACAACTGATTTTCGAGCCGGCGCGCATCTTTCACTCTTGAGCCTGGGCCTGTTACTAGCCCTCGCACTGGCGCCTGGGCCACGGCCACATCATGACGGATCGAGCTGGAGTAACCACGACTGATATGGGTCTCGCTGGCATGAACTGGTTCAAATATTCGTCACCGCAGGCGTTCTACCCGCTAGCCGGGAAACTGATCCCGTGGTTTGCCGCGGCCGCGCTCGGGTTGATGGGCGTCG
>JANYEF010000170.1 GCA_025363325.1 Nitrospira sp.
ATCAATACCAGAGACGAGCCGCACGCCGATGCGGAACGCTACCGACGGCTCCATATCATCGTCGGGGATTCCAACATGTCGGAGTTCGTGACCTATTTGAAAGTCGGCACGGCGACGTTAGTGCTGTCCATGATCGAGGAAGGGTACGCAGTCCAAGGGATGGAGTTCGAGGACCCCGTCAAAGCCATTCGGGAGGTGTCGCGCGATCCCACCCTGAAGCGCAAGATTAAGCTGGACGATGGTCGTCAGATGACCGCGGTCGAAGTTCAGCGGGTCTATCTGGATCGCGCGCAGGAATATTTGGCTCAACAGGAGCACGATCCGATTCTCGACGACATCTGGCAACGATGGGCCATGGTGCTGGATAAGCTCGAAGAGGACCCGATGCAGCTCGTGCGCGAAATCGATTGGGTGACCAAGCGCCATCTCATCCAGTCCTATGTCGACAAAAAAGGCTGTGGCTGGGATGATCCACGGGTGTTCCTGCTCGACCTCCAATATCATGATGTCAAACGGACGCGCGGGTTGTATTATCTGATGGAGTCTCGGGGGCTGATTGAACGGGTGGTGGAGGAGGAAGCGGTGCAACGGGCCATGTCGACTCCGCCACAGACCACGAGGGCAAAGGTGCGCGGCGATTTCATCCGGTTTGCCCGCGCGAAGAATCGGTCCTATACGGTCGACTGGACCTATCTGAAGCTCAATGGCTACTGGGAAGAAACGATTCTCTGTATGGACCCCTTCAGCGCCGTGAATCGGCGTGTGGACGAGTTGGTCTCGCAGGTGGCGGGGCTGCGGTTCTACCGATGATGCTGACCGCTCTCAAACAGGCGCAATTGCGGATCTCACGACTGGACCGAGCGGTGATTACGGCTGTCGTGTTGCTGTCCAGTGTGTTCCCTGTCGAGTTGTTTCCCAATACGCTTCCTGCATCGAAGGGCCTCGATGGGCAATACAGCGGCAAGCAGGGGCAGGTCGTAGTCGTCAAGGTACAGGGCGAAGAACAAGCGACGGAGGTGAAGGGGACGTTTCTGAGCCGGACGATTCCATTTTTCCGTGAGTTCAGGCCTGGAGAGCCGACCGGCTATATCGGGTTACTCGGGATCGACATGCAGGACGATCCGGGGACCCATGAACTCGCCGTCGAAGTGAAGCAGGGCGAACAGGCGAAGCAGTTGAGCTTTAATATCCTGGTGGCCAAAGAGAAGTTTGCCGTCGAGCACCTGAAGCTGCCGAAAGAGAAGGTCGATCTGGATGAGAAGGCCGTGGCGCGCTGGAAAGCTGAGCAGGAGCAAGTGAAGGAGGCCTTGGCCGAGAATTCACGGCTGAAATTATGGCACAGCAACTTCCTGGAACCGGTGAACGGCAAGCGCACCGGCATTTTCGGCAGCGTGCGGATCATGAACGGCCAACCACGCAATCCGCACAATGGAGAAGATATCGGCGCGCCGCTGGGTGCCGATGTCGCAGCCACAAATGACGGGATTGTCCGCATCACCGTCGATCATATTTTTTCCGGCAAGGGCGTCTTCGTCGATCACGGCTTGGGCTTCTACTCGATGTACTTTCACCTGTCTGAGATTCTGGTCAAAGACGGGGACTTGGTCACAGCCGGCCAAATCATCGGCAAGGTCGGCGCGACCGGCCGCGCCACCGGCCCGCATCTCCATTGGGGCGTCAAGCTCAACGGCGCCCGCGTGAATCCCTATTCGCTGCTTGATCTGCCATTCAAGAACGGTTCGACACCGACGGCGACGGTTGCCACGCCGACTCCTGAACCCACACCAGCCCCACAAGCCGTACCCGTCAAAGAATAGCCTGAGAGACAGGTGTGCCAGGGCTCAGTTGCCGTCACGCCTTCCGTAGTGCCCCTAGCGGACGCGGCGGGGCGACTCGACTCGATAGTATCCTGGACCCAAGACCAACCATGCAGCCTAGCGTTAATCTGCCGTGCGCTGCGAAACGGGATGAGTCGATCTTCCAAGCGATGCTAGGCTTCACCGCAAGATTCGACTATAATGAAGCCACTTTCAACCGTAGGGCCAAGGTAGGCGTAGGATAGTCATGACAACGAGAAGCTATACCGCGATTGTCGAGAAAGAAGGGACGGGCTACGTCTCTCTCTGTCCTGAGCTCGATGTGTCCAGCCAGGGCGATACAGTCGAGTCTGCCACAGCCAACCTTAAAGAGGCCGTCGAGTTATTTCTCGAGTGTGCCGATCCTGCCGAAGTCGAACGTCGTCTTCATACGCAAGTGTACGTCACTCGATTCGAAGCGGCACATGGGTAAGCTTCGCGTCCTCTCCGGACGAGACGTGTGCCGCATTCTTGAACAACATGGTTTTCAAGTCGTTCGGCAGCGTGGAAGCCACATCGTCATGCAACGGCGAAGCGACCTTGGGGCGGTGACGGTGCCCGTTCCAGACCATCCAGAGATTAGACTTGGAACCCTGCAGTCGATCATCCGCCAAAGCGGCGTCGCACGCACCGCATTCGAGGTCTAGAAGTATCACCCGCCAGCATCTTTTCTTTCGGTTCTCCGCACTCCGCGAAACGGGGTGGGCCAGCATTTCATCACGCCGAGCAATCAGAAAAGACTCCCGACCCATTTGGTCCGCTCTTCGATCGCTACGAACTCCGCACGCTTCAGAGGATCGTCCGCGCTTGCGGAGGGCGACTCGATATTATCTTGGAGTCTGAGCCGAAAACTCACCGGGCCGCTTAGGTTAGGCTGCCGCGCGCTGCGAGTCGATTATTGGGCAGGTGGTTTAGCGTTTCGTGCGAAGCTTGGCGGTGAGATTCTCATAGATAGATTGGCGATGGCCGACGGCGATGAGGCGAATGACCCGCGCCTTGCGGTCGATCGCGTAGACGATTCGAAAGCGGCGGACGCGATACTTCCACAAGCCGTCGAGTTCGCGCATGAGCGGCTCCCCACACTCAGGATCGGTCGCAATGCCACGAACAGCCGCCTTGATGGACCGTTTCAGGTCGGGATGGAGAGACCGGATCAACTCAGCTACATGCGGAGGGATATCAGGACGGAAGGGATTCACGCAGTGCGATGCTTCTTGGCGGAGGTGAATGGTTCACCGAACACATCTTCAAAGGAGAGACCCTTCTTCCCAGCCTTATAGAATGCCCGGCTCCTGCCGATCTGTTTCATCAGGACAGGATCGCTCAACACATCCAGCGTCTCTTTCAGGCGGGTATACTCATCGACGTTGATCAGAATCGCAGCCGGGCGGCCATTCTTCGTGACCACAACCTCCTCCTCGCGCTCCTGCACGCCGGCCACCAGCTCAGGCAACCGCGCCTTCACTTCTGACAGGGACAACGTTTTCGCCATAGCCCACCTCACAATCAAGCATGACCACAATTCTGGTCATCACAATACCCCGTCGGACAGGAGCCGTCAACCAGTAGAAGGAAGCGCCACCGTGCGTCGCGAAACGGGGCCGGTCGACATTGCATCACGCCGAGCAAATAGAAAAGATTCCCAGCCCATTTGATTCGCTTTTTAGCTTCGAGTCGTCTTCGCGGGGCTGGGGCTCAACCGCTCCCGCGCCTCCCAGAGCGACCCGTTCGGGATCCGCTGAGCGGCACTTCGTAAATTCCCTCGCGGGCTCGGACAGTTTACGTGTTCCATCTCAGCGGACCCTCGATGGGCCCCCGCTCCTCCGGCGACGTCCGCTCTGAGACCCAGCCCCGCGCCAAGAAATGTAGAATGTCCCCGTTGTTTGGCTCCAGCGAGTTAGATTTGATTGATGCAAGAGGGAGGAGGGTAACTTCCTTCTTCCGGGGGTGTTACTTTAATGCCTTGTGAGCTTCGACGAGCATAACGATGTTTGATGCTGCCAAGTGCAGTGCGTATGCTGCCAAATGGGAAGGGATTGCAACTTGATCTTTCCCCTGTCCGTGACCGCCTTGTTTATTCCGGACAGTAGGCAAGCCAGATTCCAGTACTGATCGTAATCCTGAGAATTGGCTTGCCAAAGACGAAGGTATTAATTCTTTAGAAAAGATAACATCGATCAGCCCCTTCGCAGTAGCGCTGTCCGGGTATTTCCACTTTCGCACATCGCAAATCTCTTTCATCGTACTCTCAAATGACTTAAGAGCGCCCGCGATGGCCTCTGGATACCGTTTTGCTCGGTAGTGCTCGTGTGCTTGAAGAAATTCTTCTGATGCCCCCGCGAAGCCGATCTCATGCAGGAGAGCAATGGCTGGCTTTACTATCTCGGCATGGATGAATTGAGAATCAACCCGAATAATTTTTCCCTCTTCGAACTGATATCCGAGGCTATGTTCTCGTAACCGATAGTTTAACTCCTTGATTGCTTGCTCACATTGCTCTTGTTCCTCCGCGTAGCCTCCGTGTGATTCCGAATATTTTTTGACCAATATGCAGACCCAACGGAAACCAAGTTCGACAAAATCAAGACACTTCTCGACAGTGCTGGTTTTCAAGAAAAACGTGACGCATCGTTTTTGTGAATTCCTGCCTTCGGCGAGTTCAAACACCCCGTATTCATGTGCCAGAGTGCGGTGGATGTGGTCCCACCTGGGGGCAGCCTCACTATCTGGATAGTCTTCCCTGCCGTAGTCACCCAGAGTGCTGTTGAGGAGGTTTATCACCTGCACGCGCAGAGGTTGTGGGAAAACATCGTAGCAATAAGGATCGGGTTCTCCGTGCTTTGATAGTTTCTTCTGTCGCGTAGAGAACGTCTCGTAGATAGCCATGGGGTTTTAAATGAGCACAATCTCGATCACGGTGACATGGCGAGGGGGAGTATTACGAATCATAACGTATTGAAAAATTGGTGTCCCCGATACGAATTGAACGTACGACAAACGGTTTAGGAAACCGCTGCTCCATTCAATGTGCCTACGGGCGCATGATCTCCACGATACTGAAATGGATACCCAAAGTCTAGATGCGCGCGCGAGATGTGCCTTCTCCTGGGCGACACCGCCCGCTCTAGTGCTTCTTCCAAGCTCGTTTCCTTCACTCTCCCAGGCGTGGCACCCGTGTTGGTTCCACTGCGAGGAGATGCCCCAGGGTCGTTGCTTGACTTGACACTTCGGAGCAGATGAAGGAAATGGCGGGGTAGGGATTGATTTCCTGATCCCACCACGCCGTCTCGCGCCCCCGTCTCACCCGACAACCCGTGCGCGCCCTGCGCTGAATGGCGAGATACGCGTGACGCATCCTCGCTGATTTCTTGTAGATCAATAGGCCTTTTGAAAGTCAGGCTTGCTGAGGACACGTACGATGTCGATGCGAGTGCCGGATCGCTTGAACACCACACGGTAGTCACCGGCTCTCAACCGATACAGATTGTCTTTAAACCCTTGCAACTTCTTGATCCGTTTTCCGTCCGGGATGGGATTATCTGCGAGGCGAGTACAATCGGCGAGAATTTGATTGGTGATTTTGTCAGGAAACCCATCGAGGTCTCGTTGGGCCTTCGCTGACAGAAAGACCTGACAGGTCACGCGGTGCGAACCTTCTTTTTGACGCGTGTGGCTTTGTAGTCAGCGAGCCGCATGGTTCGGCCCTCGCGGATATCCTTGAGGCCTTCTTCGATTTTCTTCCGAAGTGTCGGGCTGTAGGCCAACAAGGCATCCTCAATATCGTCTTCTGTCACCGGCACCAGCATCGCCGTAGGCCGCCCATGGGTGGTCACAAGCACGGTGTTGCCTCGCTCAACGGTTCTGAGCATCTCGGATGTCTTGGCCTTGAGTTCGCGAACACTTGTGAATTTCATGGGTTCCTTTTATGTAGTTGCAAGTGGGACCACATCATAAATTCAGATGGAGACGGAGTCAAGGGATCGTGGGCAGGTTGGAGGAAGAACGAGGTGGCTTTCTCATTTTGCCATCCTCCTTCAGGATGCGGGAAGACCATTTCGGCACAGCAGAATTTTGATGGCTTGCACGTCTGGGACGAGCCCGGTCTGTCTGGTTATCTGGTCTGTCTGGTCCATCTGGTTAGTCTTTTGCAACCAAACAGACCAGACAGACCGAATAGACCACATGAACAAGACAGGCTGGCACAGCGCCCCACTTGTTACTGTGCGTGACCCGTCAGCTCGCCGAAGAGGTTTCGGAGATTTTCAGTGTTGGGACTGTTCTTCATGGTGGCGTTGATGTCGTCGAGTAGGTGGCCGGCTTCCGGGTTGATGGATTTGATGGTTTGCTGAAGGTTGCCTGACATCAATTCTCGCTGAATCTGGGCGTCGGTGATTTTCCCGTCATTGATGTTCTGTTGTAACATCTGGGCAAGCTGCTGGAGCTTGGCGCGGACATCGGAGGGTAGCGCATCCAGGATGCCTGACGTATTCTGCGGCAGATGGTCGCCGGGAGCCATTTGCGCGTCGGCCTCTGCAAATAGAAATACACAGCATGCGATTGTGAGTAGTGCGGTCCATCGTGCCATAGTTCGCCTCCTTGTCTGTATCGTTAATTTGGTTGCGTGGTTTGTCTTGTTTATTTGGTTGAGCCAGACTAACCAGATAAACCAAATTAACCAGATAGGCCAGACAAACCAGATAACCAGACAGACCAGACTACTCGTTCGATTCGAGGCTCGACGGGGTCTTGTTGAGTACTGTTGCGGTGGCACGGGAGAGGGCTTCGTCGTATGAATGGTCGAGAGTATAGACGCGAAATTGAACTAATCGGGTGGGCAGCAGGTCGAGAAATTCTTCTAATGGGTCAGTCGAGATGCCTTTGGTGCTAGGGTCATACACATAGAGGGGGCTGCCGCGCCGGTCTTTTGGGTCTGGCCGTGGGTCGATCGGCGCCATGTCGACACGGAACTCCACTTTTTTGAGCTTTGCCGGCAATTCTTTCTTGATCTGTTCTTCGAAGTGCTCGTGGCTGGGAAAGTCCATGCCGCGTTCCTGGCCCTTTTCTTTGAGCACGGCACTGTAGGCCATTTTCCATTTTACGTCGCGGACGAGAATCCGCTGCCATTCCGCACCCAGGCGCCGCTCGGCGGCATGGCGAGAGGTCTTCCATCCCCGTACCTGTTCAAGCAAGGACCAGTCGGTCAGTGTCAGGTACTCGTCCA
>JANYEF010000187.1 GCA_025363325.1 Nitrospira sp.
GCACCAGTACCGCCAGCCACGACGGCTCGCCCGCCCATTGTGGTCATTATTGGTTGCCCCAACGTCGGCAAGTCGACGCTCTTCAATCGCATGCTCGGCAAACGAATGGCCATCGTGGACGACGTCCCGGGTGTCACGCGGGATCGTAACTACGCCGACGCCACCTATCGGAATCGGCCGTTCCGCCTGGTGGATACAGGAGGGCTGGACCCGTCCGCCTCAGAAGGCATGTTGGCCCTCATCAAGCGTCAATCGGAGCTCGCCATTGCGGAAGCGGACATATTGATCCTGCTGATGGACGGCCGGACTGGACTGACGACCCCAGACCAGGAAGTAGTCCGTCTCTTGCGCGGAACGCCGAAGCCGTTGTTTGTCGTGATTAACAAGATCGACACGCCCAAGGTCGAAACACTCGTGGCAGATTTCTATCAGTTGGGCACGGATACGCTCTATCCTGTCTCTGCGGAGCATGGCATCGGCGTCTCCGACCTCATGGATGCGATCTATCCACTCCTCCCGGCCCCTGATGAGAACGCTGAGAAGACGACGATGCCCCGCATTGCCGTCGTAGGACGACCGAATGTCGGCAAATCCACATTGGTGAATGCCGTGCTCGGGGAAGACCGAGTGGTAGTCAGCGATGTGCCTGGAACCACCCGGGATTCGATCGATTCGATCGCCCTTCATCAAGACCGGCGGTATCTCTTCACCGATACCGCCGGTATTCGTCGGCGCGGAAAGATCGACCGGGGGATCGAAGGCTACAGCGTGGTCCGATCGCACTTGGCCATCGGCCGATCCGACCTCGGGATCTTGTTACTCGATGCCACGGAAGGCGTGACCGAGCAGGACACCAAGATCGCCGGGATCATCATCAAGCAAGGACGGGCCTGCTTCCTCCTGGTCAATAAATGGGACCTCCGGGAAGGCGATAGCCAAGCCCGGCAGGAGGTCGAACAGGAACTTCATCGGCGCTTTCCCTTCCTCGCCTGGGCACCGGTCCTCTTCGCGTCCGCGGCCAACCCCAACTCACTTGGCCAGCTCTTTCCTACCATTGATAGGGTATTCGCGGCTTTTTCAAAACGGATCCCGACCGGAGCGTTGAACAAATTCCTTCAGGAGATTCTCGCCACCCACCCCCTGCCGGTGCGCAAAGGCAAACCGACGAAGATCACCAAGTCTGCCTTCATGACCCAGGTCGCAACACAACCACCGGTCTTTGCGTTGTTTGTCGGCCACCCGGACAATATCACGCCCGCCTATCTCCGCTTTCTCGAGAACCAACTCCGCGAGGAGTATGGATTCGAGGGAACCCCGATTCGCATGTTGGTTCGAAAGAAATAGTTAGCCCGCATTATTCACGAAGACTTCTACTGCAACCGCTGAGACGAAAATCAGAACTCATTGCGGTATTCTTTCTTCGCGCCAGGACCATACAAAGGGCGCTCGACCTCGCAAGCGCGGTGGCGACGCACCTGGACGCAGGCGGGCTCGCCGCTCAGTCAGTCAACATACTGCTGGGGACTGGCGCCCTTCTTCCTGGCGACTGGCCCCGTCTGAACAGTAGCGGGACAGGCACCGCCCCAGACGGCGGAGCCAGTCCCTTCGGCTCCGCGCGCCCGTCTCTCGTGGCGTCTCAGCGGTTTCGTCGCGAACTCTCGTGGATAATGCGGGCTGGTTCAATTTCCGCCACCACGACACCGTCTTTGTGCGCAACCTGGTTCTAGACGTCACGTTGTGATCGGTATTCGCAGGATAGTTGCGCTTTCTCCAGCCTTGACATGGGTGCAACTCTTGCACAGTCCGGAGAACATTTCCCCGAAAGGATACGCGTGCCACAATCATCTCCGCAGAACCGGATCAACTCCCCGCAAAACGATGTCTCAGGAACAAGGGGGATGGCTCCCCACGGAACAGGTGCGATGCAACAACCCCTCCTCTCTTCCCCAAACTCGGGCATGATCGTGTTCTCCTCATCTGCTCGCATCCTGCACATGAATGGACCAGCCCGCGCACTGATGGCGTTGTTCGGTAAGTCCCATGAGCTCTGGCCCCAGATGGCACCCGAATCCATGCCGTCTATCCTCACGGAGTTCTGTCACGACGTGCTGGCACAACTCCGACGTCGAATCGAGACCCAGGACTGGGCACAGTTCGAGATGCGCCGCATCTGCCACATGGTCACACCATCCCTCTTGCTCACAGGATTCGGGGTGCCGCATTCAACTAACCATGAGCTCCGGGTCATCCTCACCCTCACCCCCCTGCCGTCCAGTCCCTGCGCAACAGCGGATTCATGGCATCTCCACCCGCCGGCCGACGTATACGTTCCCGCAGTGGCATAATTTCGTAAGGGCATCGCCTTCTGAATCATTGTCGTGGCGGCTTCTGCCTTGACTCCTTCCAGACATCATGTTATTCGCTCACGCTGATGATGCATTCCACCGGCACAGAGACTCAGCCCCCCGCGATGCGTAATTCCTCTCTTCGCAGATTGCAACGACGTGTGATTGAAACACTCTGCGCCGGGGTGGTCGCCGTCACCCTTCTTGGCCCCGTCCGCGCCGAGGAACCACCTGCGCCAGCCGGAATGCTCTCGCTCCCAGCCGCTGAACCCCCTGCTCCAACAGCTGCCCCTGTTGACCCAGTCACAATTGATCCCTTCATACAGTTACGGGGATCGGTGTGGCGGACCAAGTCCGGAATCGTCTTTCTCAAGACCCCGATCGGACTGCTGACCCTCACGTCCAAAACAACGCTGAAGGATCTTAAAGCCTCGCAGGAAGTACGCTTTTGGGTGCACGAGCGCCATTCCGTCGTCGAGATCCGAAAGAGGGCCGACGGATCGTTGGTCCATCGGTACCTCAGCGGGCCAATGACGTCCGGGACTGATGCTCCGAAAACGTTACGTTGGTGGGGGCCTGACGGTGACCAGATTGTCCAGGTCGGCACACAGGAAGAACGCCTCACCGACCATCGCGAGGGAGATCCGCTGACCGTCGAAGTCGATGACACGAATACCGTCAGCGGGGTGCATGATTTACAGTACGACATCCAAGTCAATCAAGCCCCGCCGGTCGGCGCCGACGTACAGCTCCTGCTCTCGGGAACCGTGTCCAAGCTCAAATCCAACTTCGTCTTTGTCCGAACCCCCATCGGCCTGGTCATGCTCAATTCGAAGATCGGGATCCCTCGTGTGAAGGTAGGACAACCGTTGACGTTGCGCATCGACCATGAGCATGTGACCGTCACGTTCCCGTCCACTGAAACACCAACTCCCCGACGTAATGCCTCACCGATCCCCTAACCGACAGCCAAT
>JANYEF010000192.1 GCA_025363325.1 Nitrospira sp.
CACGGCTTCCCGCATTCCAGAATCTCCCATGCCGCCAACTCCTCACGCCGCATCCGCATGAGCGTAGCGGCTGCGCGCAAGATGTCCACTCGTCGTTCCATTGTGGTGTCGCGCCAGTCGTCCCATGCGTGAACTGCCCTGCGCACCGCCTGCTCGACATCCGCCGAACTCGCACTGGGCAACCGGCCCACGACTTCATCCGGACGTCCGGGGTTGCGAGATTCGATGAAAGGCCCCGTCAGGCGCAGCCCCCCGGACGACGACATCCACTGCCGGCCCAGTTGCGAGCGCACGGTCGCTAGCGCCTGCTGAATGGCCGATCGGTTGTCGGCCTGCGAAAAATCCCGCTGCGGTTCATTTCGAAATTCCTGCACACCGGCTGGCTGAGACACGAGGGGCTGTTTCTGACTCATTTCCTCAAGAATAGGCGGAGCCAACAACGTGCTCAGAGACTGGGATTCCACATACTCCTTCCGTAGAAATGATTCGTTCGAGGTGTTTTCCAGTAGTCGCCGTACGAGATAGGCCATGCCTGGAAGCAGGTCGCCCACCGGGGTGTAGAGTCGCAATCGGCGCCCCTGCTGCGTAACTGCATGCTGGAAAGGCTCGGCCATGCCGAAGATCATCTGATACTCCCAAGTCTCTGGAGGGAGCCCGAGCGACTCCGCAACCGCTTCGATGTAGGCAAGCGTACGGAGATTGTGGGTCCCGAAGGCCGGTCGAATGAGGGATGTCTGAGATAAAAGGATACGCGTGAGCGCTTCATAGTTGGCATCCGTTTCCATCTTGTGTTCAAAGAGAGGAACAGCCCAACCACGTTGCCGATAACGGATCGTGTCCGAGTCCCAGTAGGCCCCTTTCACCAGTCGAATGGTGATGGGCGCCCCACGCCGTCGAACCCAGGCCAGAAGTTCCTCAATATCTCGTGCCGTTTCCCGATGGTAGGCTTGCAATGCGAGACCCGCGAACGGATAGGCCTTGTAAGAAGGCTCTGCGAAGAGCCTGGTGAAGATCTCTACCAGCAATGCTTTCGTTTCGGCTTGTTCCATATCGAAGATCAACGAAGCGGGGAGGCGCATCGCCAGATCGAGAATGGGTCGAAGCCGTGCCGCCACAGAACGGTAGCTCCCTTCCGAATCGATCGGGTCGAGATGCGGAGAGAGGGCGGAGATTTTGATGGAGAGTTGGACCCGCGGTATCGGTCCGAGATGGTCCCGCTCCAGTAAGGGAAGGGCCGGCCACAAGGCAGCCACTGGTGCGAGCAGGGCCAGGGCTTCCACGCAGCGATCGCGGTATCGATCGGCCTCACGATCGCTGATGGTGGCCTCACCCAACAAGTCGACCGACCAGGCTCGCCCATGCTGCCACAGATCGGTCAACCGCGGCGCCGCTTCCTCGACGGTCGCTCCAGCAATAAAGGTGCGCGCCATCTGCTCGACCTGGCTTCTGATCGCCTTCCCGCTGAGCCGGGCTCCCAAGCTGGTGGCGGAAAGGGCTTTGAGCCCCCATTGGCTGCCGAAGAGTGGCGTGTCTCCATCGCCCAAGTACTCGCGAGCCAGCGTGACCACCTGCTCGTCGTCTGTGACTGAGGGCAGGACATCGATGAATCGAAACAGCTGTGTCTTGAAGACACTGTCCTGCATCGCCAGGTTGAGGGCCGTTTGCGACCACCAGCGGCGCTCAAAGAGAGTCGGAGTTCGACCGGCAGAAAGACGAGCGAGCTGTTCACCGATACGGCGTACGACAGATTCAGGAGGGGGGGAGATTATCGACATCGGTACCCCACTGGCAGTGAGACGGAGGGACCCCCTCAGTATACACTGCGAGGATTCGCTTGAAACATTCGAGCGAATTCGGTATGCTGTTGGTAGTGTTTCGTCTTCCCCGTGGTGTTTCCCAATCAAGCGATGGGTGAGTGTTCAAGGAGAAGTCATGCTCGCGACAACAACTGAAACTGTACCGATTAGGGCCGAATTTTCCCCTCTGAACTTTGCGCTATTCTGCGCCATCGTGGCTGCCACGACGATCGGTCTCCCTCTTTATGGCTATTACTACGGGTTCAGCCTTTTCGACTGGGGCCTGTTCATGGTGATGTACATCGTCACGGGCATGGGTATCACCGTCGGCTATCATCGGTTGGTGTCGCATCAGAGCTTCGAATGCCCAAACTGGGTCAAGGCCTGTATCCTTGTTGCAGGAGGTTGGGCGCTGCAAAATTCTGCCCTCAAGTGGGGCAGCGACCATATCCGCCATCATGCCAAGACTGATGAAGAAGAAGATCCCTATAACGCGTCCAAGGGATTCTGGCACAGCCACTGTGGCTGGCTCTTTTACGATAGCATCCATCGCAAGGACAAATATGAGATCCGTCTGCGCCGCGACCCTGTCGTAATGTGGCAAGACCGCTACTATTGGCCGATCGTGGTCACGGGACTTCTGATCCCTTTTGTCCTTGGCGTCTGGCACGGTGGCTGGCAGGGGGGCATCAGCGCCTTACTCTTGGGTGGTCTCTTCCGGTTGT
>JANYEF010000214.1 GCA_025363325.1 Nitrospira sp.
TGCGGTACTCCATCTGCTCGCCATCGCGCGCGAAGCCAACATTAAACTGAGTATCGACGACTTCGACAAGATCAACCGAAAGGTGCCGTTACTCGCCGACCTGAAGCCAGGCGGTCGATTTACCGCCTCGGATCTCTATGCGGCTGGAGGGACCACCCTAGTCGCCAAACGGCTGCTTGATGCCGGAATTTTGCACGCAGGCCAACCGACCGTGACCGGTCGGACGATTGGGGAAGAGGCCCAGGACGCCAAGGAAACATCCGGCCAGCAAGTCCTCAGACCCCTGTCGAATCCGATCAAGCAGACCGGCGGGCTCGTAATCTTGAAGGGAAATCTCGCTCCGGGCGGCTGTGTCGTGAAGGTGGCGGGACATTCGATCATGACGTTCCGTGGCCCTGCGAGGGTGTACAACCGGGAAGAGGATGCTTTTGCCGCCGTGCAGTCCCACAAAATCAAAGCGGGCGATGTCGTGGTGATTCGCTATGAAGGTCCGTCCGGCGGGCCCGGCATGAGAGAAATGCTTGGCGTGACCGCAGCCATCGTCGGTGCGGGGCTGGGCGACTCCGTCGCGTTGCTCACCGACGGCCGCTTCTCCGGCGCCACCCATGGCCTCATGGCCGGCCATGTCGTACCAGAGGCCATCAAGGGCGGCCCAATCGGAGCCGTGAAGAACGGCGACATGATTGTCTTCGATATCGCCAAACGAACGCTGACCGTAGAACTCTCACAGAAAGAGATCAACGCCCGGCTCAAGAAGGTCAAACAGCCACGGCCACGCTACACCTCCGGCGTGATGGGCAAGTACGCGCGGCACGTCTTATCTGCCTCGGAAGGGGCGATTACGACATAGCAGGATGCTGAAAACGTCCGCCAACAGAAGAAGACCGTTATTTGGTTTGTCTTGTTTGTTTGGTTAAACCAGACAGACCAGATAAACAAGACAAACTAGTTTGAGCATCCTGCGGGAGGGTCCACCTGTTGTGCCACACGTGCAGGTTATCGAAGTTCCGCTGTGTCGAAATGGTTTTTTCGCAGCCTGCTAGCCGCGCTTGTAGAACTCCGCAATCATCTCAACAACGTAGACCTGCTGCGCTTCTGTTAATTCGGCATAGATCGGGATAGACATTACCTCTTCAGCCGCCCGCTCTGACAGAGGAAATGACCCCTTCTGATGTCCTAAATCTCGATAGCAGTTTTGGAGATGCATCGGGAGCGGATAGTAGACTTCGGTGCCGACCCCTTTCTCTTTGAGGAAGGAGCGCAACTCGTCGCGCTTCGGCGCTCGGACAGTGAACTGGTTATACACATGGAAATTCCCCGGCACCGTTGGCGGAAGCGTGACGCGATCCGCATGCTTCGTCCGGGCAAACAACCGCTGATAGCGTTCGGCATTCCGACGTCGCCCCTCGTTCCACTGGTCAAGATACTTGAATTTGATTTGGAGTACAGCAGCCTGGAGCGCATCCAACCGGCTATTGATTCCTACCGCCTCGTGGAGATAACGGACCTCGCTCCCATGAACACGGAGCATCGCCATGGAGTCCGCAAGGGCTTTGTCGTTCGTCGTGATGAGCCCCCCATCTCCAAAGCCACCCAAATTCTTGGTGGGGAAAAAGCTAAAACACCCGGTGTCTCCAAGTATCCCGGCGCGCTTGTTTCCCTGTGCCGCGCCAATCGCTTGGCAGGCATCCTCAATGACGCTAATATTTTTCCGCTTGGCAGTCTCGTTGATCGCAGCCATGTCCGCACATTGCCCGAAGAGGTGCACGGGAATGATGGCTTTCGTGCGAGGCGTGATCGCTTGTTCAATGAGATTGGGATCGATGTTGAACGTGTCCGGCTGAATGTCCACAAACACCGGCTTCGCGCCCAATCGTGAAATCACGCCTGCTGTGGCAAAAAACGTGAACGGGATGGTGATGACTTCATCGCCGGCCTTCACTCCCATGGCCATGAGGGAGAGCAACAGCGCATCGCTCCCGGAGGCGCAGCCGATCGCATAACGAGACCCGATGTACCGAGCAATGGATTCCTCGAACGCCACGACGCGCGGCCCTAGGATAAATCCCTGCTCGTCACAGACGGTCTGTACCTCCGCCATAATCTCCGCACGGAGGGGTTGGAACTGAGCCTTCAGATCAAGCAATGGCACATTCATCGAACCTGTTCTCCAATATGAATCTCAATCGCCGAAAGATCGACAGGGCAGTCGTGACACCCCTTCAATACCTTGCCCTTTGAGATAATGCAAGTGGAGAATCAGAACCGCCGGCAGGCGGGCTTAGCGGAAATCGCGCCGATGAAAAATAAGGCTGGCCGTGAAGAGAAGCGCTGCCGTGTACGTCGCTCCGTAGGCGACAATCAGCATCAGGTCCGCAGCGCCTATTTCCAGGTGGTGCACGACATGACCTTTCAAGTTAAAGCGCTCGAGGTTGGGTAAGAGATAATAGATCCCGTTCAGGATCCCCCGGTTGAGATCATCCATCTTCGCCCCGAATACTTTCAAATCCGCAGTGAGGTGTCCAATCACATACACCGCCAGCGTGAAGATGGCACTCAATGTGGCACTGGTAAACGTGGAAAACAGCAGGGCGACCGCCGTAATCACCATGAACTCGACGAAAATCAGTGCCAGCGCTTTGAAGAGCATCCCCTCGATGGGAATCGTTTGAGCATAGAGCACCACCAACAGCCCCAGCGCCATGACCACCGTATTGACGAACAAGGTGATCGTGAGGCCTGCATACTTTCCGAGCAGAAATTGGTATCGCGCCACCGGCTTGGACACAATCGTGTAGATGGTCTTCTTCTCGATCTCCTTGCTCACCAGTCCAATCCCGACGAAAATGGCAATCAACACCCCGAAGAAATTAATACTCCCCAGCCCGAGATCCAGAATGAGACGGTGGAATTCTCCCAAGGTTAACCGTGACAGGAGCACAGAGCTGCCGATCATGAGCAGGGCAAAGACCAGCAGATTGTAGAGCAGCTTGTCCCGCAAGTTTTCCCGAAAGGTATTCAGCGCGATCGCCAGGATTTTCATGCGCGCTTCTCCGACGGACTCCGATGTCCTTTGACCTCCCGGATGAAGAAGTCCTCCAACGACCCCTTCTGAGGATTGAGCGACACCAGACTC
>JANYEF010000217.1 GCA_025363325.1 Nitrospira sp.
GCCCTCCGCATCACGAAACCCCTGAGGAGCCTTGCCGATGTGGCTCAACAAGTGGCTGAAGGCCACTCGCCTGTGCCCCTCACACCCTCCACCCGCGACGAAGTCGGCCAACTGACGAGCATGTTTAATCTAATGACTCACTCGTTACAGGAACGAAGCATCGCCATTACAGCGAACCTGGCCACCATCAAACACCAGGTCGGTCAATTGACCACGTTACATCAAGTCAGTGCGGCCATCGTCGGGACGCTGGACCGGAGCCAGCTCCTCGGCACCATCCTGAAGCTCCTGATGGCAAATCTGGGTTTTACGCGGATGCTGTTGATGCTGCGGCATAGCGAACGTGATACGGCGTATGTCGCTCAAATCGCCGGGGTCTCGCCGGACATTGCGGAGGCAGCTCGCCATCTTGATCTGCCGATCCAGAACGATGGCAGCCTCCAAGCCGACCTGCTGATTCATGGCAAGCCCATGCTCATCCTGAGCCTTGAAGCCGTGGCCGATCGCATGCAACCACTTCTCCTGGAATTAGCTCGCCGCACCGGGGTGACGTCCTCCGTCGCGGTGCCGCTCCTGAGTCACAACCAAATACTTGGGTACCTCGCCGCCGACCGGGGCGCCCAACCCTGCACGAACGAGGATCTTCATATGCTGTTGACGATCGCCAGCCACGTGGCCGCGGCCATCGACAATGCCCGAGCCTATTCCCACCTTGAAGAACTCACGCAGCATCTCGAACAGCGTATTGCGGAGCGCACGCAGGAATTGTCTATCGCCAATGAGCACCTCCAGGAACACGATCTGCGGCGATCGCTGTTTCTCTCTGTCGCATCGCATGAATTGCGCACCCCCATGACCGTGATTCGCAGCTTTGCAGACAATATGCGCGACGGTATTGCAGGGCCGGTCAGCGAACAGCAACTGACCTACCTCACTCGCATCGGACATAACTTGAGTCGGCTCACCAGAATCATCAATCAATTGCTCGATTGGTCCCGCCTTGACTCCAAAAAGGAAGTGCTCTGCCTCACACCGGTCTGCGTCGAAGGCATGGCGCTCCTGGTCGCCGACAGTTTACGCACCGTCGCGGCTGAAAAAGCGATTGCCCTGGAGATCGTGCATGTGGATGGGCTTCCTGCGGTCCAGGGGGACCACGATAAACTGGAACAGATTCTCTGGAATCTCATCGGCAATGCGATCAAATTTACGCCACCGGGTGGGCGTATCGTCGTCGATTTCCTCGCGACTCCCGAGGGCTTTGTCCAAACCTCTGTCGCCGATACCGGCTGTGGGATTGACCCTGGTCACGTCCAAAAGCTCTTCCAGGAGTTTTCCAAGGTGCCGTCTGCCCTACCCACCGCTCAGGGGGCTCAGCTCGGCCTGTTCATTACCAAAAGTCTGGTGACGTTGCACCAGGGAACCATCTGGGTAGAGAGTACGCTCGGAGCCGGCACGCGCTTTTATTTCACAGTACCTATTTGCAGCCAGGTAGATAGGCTGAAGGTTGAAGGTTCGAAGGCCGAAGTTCGGGGTTCTGAGTTCTGAGTTGGGAGCTCTGAGTTGGGAGTTAGGTCCGTCATCGGCAGTTTACACTCAGAACTTAGAACTCAGAACTCAAAACTCAGAACTGCTTTCCACCACTTCTGCCATTGAAAGGAGTTTTATTTGATGCGCGCCAAAATTTTAATCGTCGACGATGACCGCGATATTCTTCTCGGACTCGAGAATCGTATTACCTGGATGGGGCACGAGCCTGTCACAGCCGACAACGGTAAAGATGCGCTGCGTCTCATTGAACAAGGAGACTTTGATCTCGTGCTCCTGGATTTGGAACTGCCGGTTCTGTCCGGTCTTGAGATCTTGGAAAGAGTGAGAGGCACCTCGCACAGCGAGCGGCGCACCGAAGAGGACATTAGCGCACCCTACACCACACCGCTCATCATCATCCTGACCGCATTCGGGACAGTCGAGCGCGCCGTTCATGCCATGCAGCTTGGCGCATTTGATTTTCTGACGAAACCGTTCAGCGCCGACCACCTGACCGTCGTGGTTAAAAAAGCGCTGGCCACCGTGGCGCTGCACCGTCAGGTCGACATCCTCCGACAAGAAGTCGACGATCGGTACGATCACCTCGTGGGAACCAACGCCAAGATGGCCGCACAACTCACGATCGCCAAACGAGCGGCGTCATCCGACGTGACCGTCCTCCTGCTCGGTGAAACCGGTACGGGAAAGGAAGTCGTGGCTCGCGCCATTCATCGTTGGAGTCCGCGCCGCTCGAAACCCTTTGTCGCGATCAACTCTGCGGCACTGCCGGAACACCTGCTCGAGAACGAGCTGTTCGGCCATGAAAAAGGCGCCTTCACCGGGGCGGTTAAACGGGAACCGGGCAAGATCGAGGTGGCAGAAGGCGGCACGGTATTTCTTGATGAAATCGGAGATATGCCTCTCCCCTTACAAAGCCGCCTCCTGCGGGTCCTGCAGGATCAGACCTTCTATCGTGTGGGCGGAACCCAGCCGGTTCACACCAATGTGCGTTTCATCGCGGCCACCAACAAAGACATACGGCGCGC
>JANYEF010000238.1 GCA_025363325.1 Nitrospira sp.
TAACGACGTCGACCAAGCCTCTGCTGTGATGCCTGCTACGCCCATTCCTCCAGGGCGCCGGTGTGAAGCGCGCATAGAGTATCGGGGCATGTGCTCGTACGAGGTGCTCGAGGCCATGAATGAAGAGTCGGTCATCATTGAGCAAGGAGAGGCATTCGCACTCAACCGGAGCACGGAAGGCATGCTCCTCCTCATGGGCCATGCTCCTCACGCGAAGCAGCTGATCGAAGTGCATACCGCTCGCTCCGGATGGGGCCGGACCGTGAATGTCTTTGAAACCCGATGGGCCAAGTCCGTTCAGGTGGAGTCACTCGGAAATCTGTACCTGGTTGGGTGTCGACGGATGTTCGGGCCCTGTCACTATCTATCGTTCTAGCCCGCATTATTTACGAAGGCTTCTACTCCAACCGCCCCCACGCCGCTGCGACAAGCCTGGCCGCGAGCTGGACGTGGCCAGGCGGGCAGGCTCTCCGCTCGCTCGGTCAACATACTGTTCAAGTATGCTTCTCTCCCTCGCGGCTCCGCGCGTCCGTCTCGCGTAGCGTCTCGGCGGTTTCGTCACGAACCCTTGTGGATATTGCGGGCTAGTATCCCACCGCGACTGCCGGTCGGTTTTCCCTCTCGGATAGCAGTTCCTTCTGTCGGCCACTTGCCCTTGCTGATCCAGCGGGGGTAAGATCGGTCGTCCCCGCTCACCTACATCGCTAGGAGGTGCTATGACTGTCCGCACCACTCCCCCAAAATCACGGGTTTCTCTCGACCGAAGCATCGAACGGATGCGGAAACAGCTTGCCGAGTTCGCCCCATTCCTGGGCAGGGGTAAGCAGACATGCAGCCTGGAAGAATTCGACCTAGAAGCCGAACGGCTGATTGAAGATCTGCTCGGGCAGGCGTCTGACTTGCTGCACGCCTATGAGTATGCTGAGCTGGGCGAGGCGGCAGGATTGGTCAATATGACGGACGAGGCGCCGGAAGGCACCGGCATGGATAGTGATCGGCAAAGCCTGTTACAGCGCGGCCGAGTGTTGGAGAGCTGCGTAGCGAAATTGGAAGCGCGCCGGTCTGCCGAACCGAAGAGAGCCAAGGTTGGGCCCACGCTCACCGGCCCCCAGGTTGCTGAGCACATGTCCCTCGAAATTCGAAATGTGTCTCAGGATACCAGTCTGCGAGAAGCGGGGCAGCAGATGCAGCAATGGAAGCTGGGCTCACTCCTTGTGACGGATCGCCAGTCCTACGTGGGATACATCACAGATTCTATCCTGGCCCGCGAGGTGGTGGCCAAGGGGCTGGATCCCAATACGACCGTTGTCAAGACCTGCATGCGGACGCCGGTGGTGGCCATCGAAGGTGATCGACCAATTATCGACGCCGTGCGCATGATGAAGGAGCAGGCCACCCGGCATCTGGCCGTGACCCAAGATGGGGCTATCATCGGAGTGATTTCCGTGAGCAACGTTCTCCGATACTACTCGGGTGTCGTCTAACAACGCGTCGTTCGTGAAGTGCATTGATTTAGCGAGATACGAGAGACGCGTCTTGCTTGTGCCCGGGGCATCAGCCATTTACTCCTATTCAGAAGGGGAGGTGAGAGATGGGCCCAACTAAGGTAATCGTGGAAGAGAACAGGCTCTACGAGGTGGTGGGGGGAAAGCTGATTAAGGACGGGTTTGCCGACCGGCATGAACTTGAAGACTACGTGAGCCATCATTATTTAACGTTGCCGGTGCTCGACAATGCGGGGAACGCATGGCTGCTTTACGGGAAGCCGGTGTATTGTCTCCGTGGCACGCAATACGAAACCGTGAACGATCAGAGGGTCCAACTCGCACGCTGTCCGGATTGCGGTGGCATGGGAATCAGATCGGATGAAATTACGGTCGAATCGGATTGCATCCGCTGCACGGCCTGCGGGCATGAATTCGATGCGCGCTTGGAAATGATGGAGACGTAGGGAGGGGACTGCCTGGTCAGTGTCCTGTGCTCGCCCCACGCGCGGCCTCGGAAGGCCCTCGTTGGACGTGCGCAGTGGGACAGCAACCAGGCAGTTCCCCGAAAGAGAGAAACGAGCGAGCTTGGGAGGAGCATTGAGAGTGGTGCTCCTTTGACGTGTGCAGTTGGGAACCAAACCAGGCCACCCCGTAGAAGGAAACGAGCAAGCAGTGGGTGGGCGGGTGAGAAAGTTGCCTTCGCAATGCACGTGTTTCAGGGGTGGCTCTCTCCTGTCATGGCAGGACTTCTTCCACGCATCTTGTTCCATTACCATTGGTAGGACACATCCGGTCCACATCACAGGCATTGTGGCTGAAAAAAAGCGATTCAGACAGGATGCGAAAACC
>JANYEF010000109.1 GCA_025363325.1 Nitrospira sp.
TGAAGAAGGCAGGAGGCGTCCAGCCCTACGTGATTTGGATCGGAGTCGTTCTCTATATCCTTTTTGCGATCTCGATGTTCAAAATGGCTCAGGACGGTCCGCCAGATGGGGAACTGTCGCCAGCAAAACCGGCAAAGCAAGTCTCGGCAAGCAGCGTGTGAAAATGGGTGAGTGTGCGTCTGTCTGGCGTACGCCCGTCGGCGGCGCGGGTGATTGAGCCATCAATCCTCATCTCACGTTTCATGTTTCTGCTTCGAAGTATCAAGTCAAGCAACGCCCCCGGTGATCCACCCAAAAGCCTTCTTTCCATGCTAATCCCAGCAGGATTGAACACGAGTGACGGGGATGAATGGTTCCATTTCCAGAGTCACTCCCTCCCAAGTTGGGATGCTTTCTCACGGGGAAAGGGGTATTCTTCGGCGCAAATAGCTGTGTAGAACTCTAGCTCCTCTAGCATTATCGCGGATGAACAAACAGAAATGGACCAAGATGGAACTTACAAAGTAGAATCTCTCTGTTTCCACATCCCATTTCTTCATCCGTGTGGCAGATGAATGATGAAACCTTGGCAACTTAGGCATCATGGGCATCGAGGTTTGTCTAAGCTAGGGGGCGAGATGGGAAAACTGCAGGTTGCTGAGTTTGGCTATATTGCTAGTAGGTCTTTTTTAACATCGTCTAAAAGGACAATAACAGTTCCCGCTCGCTTCTATAAAAAACTCAGAAACACTATGAAGATCGAGAGCAAGACTGCGAGTGCTGAAATCGACTGCGGCAACAATGTTCGGACTAGCGGAAGTATCTATTGGGGGTTACGAGCTGGTGGGCCGTATTACCAAATTAGGGTTCACAGTCGAGGGATGAAGGATTACTTCAAGAGGTTGCGGATGGGAATTACGCTAAAAGTAAGGATCGTAAACAACAACGGATTGTGGGAAATAACCCTGGGTAAAGATTAATATCGGATATGGCCTAGAGATTACCTCTCCCAAGATTCCGCAGCTTTGTTAGGCTATAGATTCGCTGGTGCTTAATTAATTGAAGTACGAAACTAGACCGACATCGTGACTTTGAGTAGAACTGAGCTTTGAGAACCTATTTCTAAAGGTATTTACAATGCAAGTCGTCTCTGAATCTCAGTCAACAAGTCGATACTTGACGGTCTCAGATGAAAAGGCAGGGGGTGCGACGTACACGCCAAAGATACTTGCCGACTTTGTGGCAGAGCAAATAGTCAAATTACTAGGAAGCTTGCAACGCAAGGAACCGCTTCGCATTTTAGACCCAGCAGTTGGTGACGGAGAACTTCTCCTTAGTCTTCTCAATCAATTAAACCAATGCGGGTCTGAGAACATCGAGGTTCATGGTTTTGAAACAAATAAGAGTGCTCTTGCTATTGCGACGAGACGGATCAGGAAATGGTTCCCCACGATCCCCCTTAATTTTAAGGACGAAAATTTCCTCCGGTTTGTCCTCGATCGGTTTGGAGTGAACGACAACCGTGGCCTGTTCCAGGAAACTGTTCCTGAGTCTTACGATCTTATTATTGCGAATCCTCCATACGTCCGGACGCAAATTATGGGCGCTCGACAAACCCGGGTGCTCGCTGAACAGTTCGGGCTCTCGGGGCGCGTTGATCTCTATTACGCATTCATCCTTGGGATGGCTCGGGTCCTTAAGCCCAAAGGAATAGCCGGAGTTATCGTCTCAAATCGTTTCATGACGACCAAGTCCGGTGGCTCTGTCCGGCGGGCGCTGGTGGAGCAATTCAACTTGCGACACGTTTGGGACTTGGGAGACACGAAGCTTTTTGATGCGGCTGTCTTGCCAGCTGTTTTACTCATGGAAGGATTGAACGGCCACAAGGTAGACAAGCCCGCATTCACGTCAATCTATGAAAGCTCGGAGCCGACGAAGAAGGTAGCAGATAATCCGATCGACGCCCTATCCAAGGAAGGGATTGTGAAGGTCTGTGATGGACGAAGCTTTCACGTTCAGAATGGGAAGCTGGAAACTGAAGGTAAGCGTGAAGGGGTATGGTGCATTACGACAAAGACTGGGGCTAGTTGGCTAGCGACCGTCAAAAAACACACTTGGGGCAGTTTCGGCAATATCGGCAAGATTCGTGTGGGTGTTAAAACCTGTGCT
>JANYEF010000326.1 GCA_025363325.1 Nitrospira sp.
GAACGAAAGGGTCTTGACGGGCGGTTGCTTAAATGGGATAAGTCTCGTGCACTCCCCAGATATGCACAATCTGTTTTGTCCTACATATATAAAGAAAAAGACGCCGTTGCTCAATTTGAAATAGTCAGAAAGCAGAAAGGCATCCATCTTGTGCAATAACACGAGGGGGGCGTGTTATGAATTCATCATCAAAAAAAGGGGCGCTGAAGGAAGGGTTGGAACAAGTTAGGCAGGAGGTTGATAGTTGGCCTTCCTGGATGAGAACTAACGAGACCAACGAAACTATTCGCCAAGGCGGCGACACAAGGCAGGGTCCAGATAGACAAAGTTGTTCACCAGGAACAAGTAAGAAGCGCTGACAGTACCACTGGTATTTTCTCCTTACCTACGGGCTTCGAAGGGTATCCTTCGAGGCCCGTTTTATTGCTGCCTGAAACAACAAACTATTCAGCCTCTCCGCAGAGTATCGGACCCCCTTTAGATAAAACGCAAAGATGCACGCTAAAAATAGATGTCAAAACCCGCAGGATGCTCAAAAGCGTCGTCCGACAAGGCCGCAGCGAGCGAGATGCCGAGGCGTACTTTCCAGTACGTTGAGGCATTGAGCGATGCGAGAACGCAGTCGGCGGCGTTTTTCAACATCCTGCTACGCGCTTTTGAAGCGGGTGACTTTGGCAAACACAATCGCGGCAAAAGGCAGAGCGAGGCCAAGGAGCAACTGCACTATGAGAAGCGAACCGAGTTGGCTATAGTCGTCCGGCGTTTGCACCGCGCCGGAGGCCTGGTCACGAACTTCACGACTGATCACGTAGATTTCGTTCATGTATTTCGTGCCGAGCTGGCTCAACGACAAGGCGAGATTCGTAAATGATGCCATCACGGCAAAGAAGGTCGCTTTCAAGTTCGCGGGCGCGCTGTTCGCAATCCAGGCCAGCATCGGGATCATAGAAATCTGACCGAGCGGAGACTCTAATGCCGTATCGATCAGCGCAATGAATCGTGCATCGACAACCCCTCCTGTGATTCTGGCCGTCCATTCGTGCAAGCCGTAGAACATGCTCACGATCGGCAGCGTCAGAATGGTTCCGATCACCGTGAGAAACCCCACGACATAGGCAATCGACCGCTCGGCCATGAAGCGGCGAAAGACAAACATGCCCGCCAAGGTGAGCGTGCTGCCGATCAGCGAGAGGACGGAGAGAAACTGCTGATCAAACTTCAGTTGGTCGATCATCCACCATGTCGTCCCTGGCCCGGTCCCCGGAATCGCGCGGAAGATAAAGACCACGACCGCTGTCCCGACCAGGGTAAATCGCTTGTTAGGTTCCAGCTCTCGCACCAGCCGGGCCATCAAGAACAAGACGATGGCCATTGAGCCGACAAAGACAATCTCTTCGCTATAAGAGAAGCCGCCGAATCCGACCGTGAGCGTGAACAGTACGAAGGCGAGGCTCCCGCCAAGAATCCACCAATTTCGCTTGGTCGCCTCCACCAGGCTTCCCCGTTCGCGTACCATCTCGTTGGTCTGCTCATGTGTAAACCCCTGCTGTCGGAGCTGCCGCATGTGACGTTGTTGCAGGAACCAGGCAACCCCCACTCCAAGCACCGAGACAAAGGGGATCACGAGCGCCATGAGGTAGACCTGCTTGTAGAGCCGAACGATCTCTGCCTGTGGGAGTCCTTCGACCCCTGTGAATACATACACGTTGATCATCGCCACCAGAATCCCGCCGCCGACGATGGCCACGCGCCCGAGCGTTTGCATGGTGGTGTGCATGAGCTTGAGTGTCGGCTGGTCGAACGGCTGCCCCCGCTCATCCACTCGTGGCACAGCATCGACGGTCATCGCATCCGCGACCGCGTCTTGCACCACGTAGCCGATCGGCCCAAGCAATGTGCTGACCACATACCACACTTCCGCCGGCAAGATCGCGGTCATCGCTTCCCGACTCCCGATCAAAGCCGCCATGATCCCAAGACTGGCGGCCAGCAGCCCGGCTCCGAGGCCCACGAGCCAGCCTTTCCAACGCCACAAGAGATCGACCATGTGTCCAATGGGCATCTTCAACGCCCAGGGAATCCCAGCCCAGAATCCCAGCGCGGCGAGGAACGAGGCAGAGAGGCCGAGGTAGTCCTTGACGAAGAAGGTGCCGACGATACCGGTGAGACCGGAGATGCCGTAGGCCATGTAGACCATCAACGGCGGCAGATAGGACAGCCGCATCTCGCGGCTAAGAGAGAGAATATTGCAATCGATCCACTGAGCAAGGCGGGTGAACATCGCTAGGACATTACGTTGCCAGGCCGGCGACGCTCGACCAGCGCCTGCAGCTGGGCACGCATCTCATCAGCCGGCAAGCGCGTCCGATCCCCATGTCCGGCCAGCACCCATTCGAAGCGGTAGTCGAGAAGCTTCTGGATGGACTCCACCAGCACGCGCTTCCTCCAGACCAGCCGTTGCGGAGCACCGAGCATCTTCTGCGCGGAGTCCCACCAGAGATGATCCCCCGTGAAGAGGAACCGGTTCTTATAGAGAAGAGCCATGCTGCCTGCCGTGTGGCCCGGCACAGGAATGATCTGAAACTGCGGCA
>JANYEF010000384.1 GCA_025363325.1 Nitrospira sp.
GATGAGAAGTTCGGCGTACCGACGGTGCGAGACATTTTGACCGAGCTGGAAAAACCGGGCCGCGATCCGCGCCCGGAATTCAAGACGGCCACATTCCAAGAGGGGATCGAGTCGCTGACTGATCTGCACCCAGGGATGATCCTCGAAGGCGTCGTGACAAACGTCGCCGCGTTTGGAGCCTTCGTCGATGTCGGGGTGCATCAGGACGGTCTCGTGCATGTGTCGGCGCTGGCGAATAAATTCATCAAGGACCCCCATGAGGTCGTCAAACCTGGCCAGATCGTGAAGGTGAAGGTGTTGGACGTCGATGTGAAGCGCCAGCGCATCTCTTTGACCATGCGCATCGACGATGCGCCAGTCAGTGCTTCCGCCTCAAGCCGCGCACCCGCCGAGGTCTCTACGGGAGTCGCACACGAGCCGCGCACTCGGCGTCCGCCGATACCCCAGCATGCCCCGGATCGCCAGCCACAGCCAGCTAGCACGATGGCTATGGCGTTGGCTCTGGCTCGCGCCAAGCAGAAGAAGTAGCAAGCCTCGTGGGTATGAAACGGACGACGGTTCGAAGTTCGAGGTTTTCGGAACTTCGAACCCAGAAATTTGAGTCGTGCTTTTTCCACCAGTCTTGCATGTCTCGCTCGGGCTAGTGCCGCGTCGAATCGATCTCTAGCTGGCTCCGTCCTCCTGCTGAATAGGCGAGCGTCACCTCGGCAATCTTATAGTCATATTGCGCTTCCGCCAGCCTGGTTTGCGCCGACGTCACGGCGACCTCCGACTGTGTTACTTCCACCACCGTGCCGAGACCGAGCTTGTAGCGCTGCTTCGCCAGTTGCAAGGCCTCTTGCGCCGTCTTGACCTGTTCCTCTGCCAACTTGATCTGCTGCACGAAGGTGACCGTATCCAGATAGGAGTTCGTGACTTGTTGTGTGAGAGCCTGCTCGACGTTCTGGGTGGCCGCATCCGATGCGTTTTTCTGCGCTCTTGCCTCATGGATTTGGTTCTCGATCAGAAAACCGGTGAAGAGCGGCATCGACACGAAGGCTCCCGCCGTCCACCAGCCTCCAGTCGCCTGATTCTGTCTGGCATCGTACGGCTCGAAGGTTCCCCCGCTCGCCATAGCTGAGATCGTCGGAAAATATTGCTGTTTCGTGGCTCGCAATTTTGCTTCCGCTGAGGCCGTTTGTTCTTTGAGACGTTGGAGCTCCGGATGGGACAAGCTCTCGCTGATCAGCGAGTCCAACGGACGGGTCGGCTTGACGTCGATGGCAATGTCTTCCAACACGTAATCGTCTTGCCCCAGCACGCCCATGGCCCGATTGAGGTCCGCATAGCTGGACTTCACATCGTTGCGGCTCCGAATCAGGAAGGACTCCGCATTAACGAGTTCGACGCGCACGAGGTTCCAATCCAGCTTGGATTTGAGTTGCTGGCGGTACAGCGCCTCAAGCTGGCCGGCGATCAGCCCTCGTTCACGAACGGTTTCTTCCGCAATCTGCATGAGCTTGCGCCGTTTGAGGCTGTTCAAGTAGGTGCGCTGAACGTTCAGGACCACGAGGGCGCGCCGCGCATGCACATCCTGCCCCTGCGCGCGTTCGGCCAGTTGCGATGATTCGACCAGGTTGCTCGTCACCCCGAAATCATAAATGCGTTGGTTGGCGATTACTCCCGCGGCGAAGAGGCTTTGGTTCTGTTGTAACAAGGCGCCGCCGACGAGAAAGCGGGGGTTGGGGCGTCCCACCCCGGCGGTGGTGTCGGCGTTCGCATAGACTTGGGGATAATAGAGCGAGCGCGTCTGCTGAGTTCTTGCCTCGGAGGCTTTCAAGTTGGCGTTGCCTTCTTGGACAGCTGGGTGATTCTGCAACGCCAGCTCGACGGCGTTCTGCAAGCCAAGGAAGCTCCCGCGGGGCGGTGGTTCGGATGAGCCCGTCAGCGGCTGTGCCGACGCGGAGGCCAGCCCACCGAGGGAGGCGAGGATCGTGCAAGCGATTAGGCCTCGCGTGATTGAGTCATGCATAGTGCCTCCTCATGGTCGTATCGTCAGGAGTTGTTGAGCTACTTGCGATTCATGGGCGTTGCTGTTTCTGATATCGATGCTGCCGGGGTAGGAGATCCCGGCGAACGCCGCTCGAACTTTTGGACGGCCAACTTCGCCTCCGGCAGGTTGAACGGCGTCGGAGTGACGGGGGAGCCTTCGAGCAGTTTGCGCGTGCCGACCATGACGACATCTTCGTCGCCCGACAACCCAGACGTGACTTCCATCCAGCGACCGTCGCTGATTCCGGTTTGCACCGGTACCGACTTCGCGCGTCCGGTCTCGACGATGAACACGGACTTCCCTTTGGGTCCGCTGATGATCGCTTGTGGAGGGAGTACCAAGGCGTTGGGAATTTCGCGCAGCCCGAGAGAGACTTCGACAAAAGTTCCTGGGCGCAACGCATGGTCACGATTCGGGAGGTCGATCTCGACGAGCAGGCTGCGCGTCGAAGGATCGAGCGCCAAGGTCGAACGCGTGACCGTGCCAGTGAACGATTGTCCGTCGAGTCCCTTGACGCCCACGGTGGCCTTGGTCTTTCCCGGCAGCACCCAGGGCGAATCGTCCTGCGGGACGTTGGTGTAGACGCGCACGGTATCGAGATCCATGATCGTGAACAGCGGGATGGCTCCGGACGAAGAGGCCGTGGCGACTTGGATCAGCGCGCCGGGATCGGCAAAACGGGCCGTGATGATCCCGGCATAGGGCGCCCGGACTTTCGTATAGTTGCGAAGCGCGGCCCGCTGCTCTACCAGATGGCTGGCTCCCTGAGAGGCGGCCTCCGCAACATCGACATCCTGTTTGGCAATGACGTCCGGCGATTCCTTCCAGACGTTGGCCAACCGATCGAACGTCAGCTTCTTGATGTGGTAGTCGGACAGGGCCTGATGGTATTGCTCTTCCACTTCAGGCGCATCGATGATCGCCAGGACCTGATCCTTCTTGACCGCATCGCCTTTGTCGGGACCGATCCATTTCAAATAGCCGGAGACCTTCGCGTAGAGCGTCGTTTGATAGAGCGGCGAGATGTTCGCCGGAAGCGTGACCTGGTAGATCAACTCGCGCCTCGTCGGTTTCGTGACCTGCACATCCACCGGTTGGCTGTCCGTCGCAGCCGTCGCCCCGTTCCCAGCGGTGCCAGCCGATGGCGTTGCCGATGGTTTGGCCTGTTGCGACGGCGTCTCTTGCCGGCAGGCGGCCATGGCGAGCAGCAGCACGAGTAGGGAGCACATCGACGGTCTGAACATCTGGCTACATCTCCTCTAACGTAGCGTTCGACTGGTCTATAGGGGGAACGCGTCTATTGAGTACCATCGCATGCATCACCGGCACGACGAGCAGCGTCATGATGGTGGAGACTGCGAGACCGCCGACGGCCGCGCGAGCCAAGGGGACCATCGTTTCGTTGCCTTCGCCGTAGCCCAGCGCCAGCGGCAGCAATCCGAGAATCGTCGCGAGTGACGTCATCAGGATCGGGCGGATGCGGTTGCTGCCGGCCTGGATGACAGCCTGCTCCGCCGTGGCCCCCGCCCGCACCATCCGATTCGCATAGTCCACCAGGAGAATGCTGCTGGAGACCACGATGCCCATCATCATGAGTGTGCCGATCATGGATTCCACGTTGACCGACGTGTTGGTCAGCAGCAGCAACAGGACTGTGCCGATCCATCCCAGCGGAATAGCGACCAGGATGATGAGGGGATCGATCAAGGACCGGAAGAGCCCGACCATCACGAGATAGATCAACAGCACGGCCAACGGCAGCGCGAGCGTGAAACTGCCGATGGCCGATCGCATGTTGGCGACCTCGCCACGGAGCTGCAGGGTCACGTCCTTCGGGAGCTGGATCGTCGCCAGGACCTGTTCAATGTCCTTCGCGACGTGCCCGAGGTCGTTGCCGACAGGTGTGATCAACACGTCGATCAAACGCGACAGATCGTAGTGGTCCACGGAATCCGGGCCGGTCTTGAACGACAAGGCCGCCACGTCCCGAAGGAGCACCGGAGGTCCCCGCCGCTCGTCCCCGGACGCGTAGAAGCCGCTGGACATCTCCATCTGGCGCCCGGCGAAGGGCGTGTTCTGGAGGGCCATGGTCGAGCCGCTCGCGCCGGTTGTGGTAAGCGAGGAGGTCGGTAGCAGGGATGTGCGGGCGCCGATGATGGGGATATTGAGCAGATCCTCGGTCGTGGTCAGCGACTGTTCCGGATACTGTGCCAGCAAGTAATAGCCGTTGCCGGTCTTTGGATCGAGCCAATAGTTGGGGCTAAGCGCGATGTTCGAGCTGATGCCGGTGATCACGTCCACGATCACGCGATCCTGCGAAATGCCGTAGTAGGCAGCCTTGGTGCGATCCACGTCGATGTGCAGTTCCGGGTAGCTCTTGCCTTGCTTGATGCGCACATCCACCGTGTTGGGCACGCGCGCGACTTTCTGTCTGATGTCTTCCGCCACCGATCGAATGATGTCGAGCGTCGGCCCTTTCACCTGAATGTCGATCGGTGCGCGTAGGCCGAAGTTCAGCACGTCGCTGATAATGCCGCCGGTCTGGAATGAAACATCGACGCCAGGTAATGCATCGCGCAACTTGGTGCGTAACCGGGTGATGTACTCGTCGCTGTGCCCCTGGTGCCCTGTCACAAGGTTCACGAGCACAAAGGCTGTGTGGTTGCCGGTGTTCGGCGCGAAGCGGGCCGCATCGCCGAAATAGAGGCCGGTGTTGGAGATGACCTCGTCAAGGTCGTCTTTGGGAATGGTCTCCTGCACCAGCTGTTCAATCTGCGCCACAATCGCCGTCGTCTTCTCAATCCGCGATCCTTCCGGCGCCGAAATGTTGATGGCGAAATTGCCCGCGTCGATCCGCGGGAAGAACTCCGTGTGCAGGCGGGGGACCAAGAGGACGGCGGTGCCGATGAGGCCAAGGAGTGCCAGGCCGATTACGACCGGCTTGAGGCGCAGACTTCCCCGCAACAGCGGGAGATAGAGCGCCAGGACATAGCGGAACCAGCCGGTGGAGGCAGAGCTGTCGTCCGTGCCGTTCCCACCATGGCCCTTCTGATAAAAGCGGGTGAGGAGCACCGGCGTCACGGACATCGAGACGGCATAGGAGGCGAGCATGGCAAAGGCCACGGTCAGTGCAAGCGGTACGAAAAGATATTTGATGATACCGGTAAAGAACATGATGGGGAGGTACACGAGCAGGATGCAGATCGTCGCCACCAGAATCGGGAGGGTCAGCTCCGTGGCGCTGTCTTCTGCGGACGTACGGCCGTCTTTGCCCATCTCCAAATGGCGATGCAGGTTTTCCTGCACGACGATGTTGTTGTCCAGCAAGGTGCCGATCACGAGCGCCAACCCACCGAGGGTCATGATGTTCACGCTCTGGCCCGTCACATACAGCGCGACGAGCGCGGCGGTGAGCGAGAGGGGAATTGCCAACCCGACGACGAGTGCGGCTTTGATGCTTCGCAGGAACAGGAAAATCATCAGGCCGGCCAGCGCAGCCCCCAGCAGCCCTTCTTTCTGCAGATTGGCAATCGCCTGACGGATATAGAGCGACTGGTCGTAGATGAATTTGACTGTGGTGCCGGCGGGAATCTCCGTCAGCTTCGAGAGTTTCGCGCGCATGCCGTCGGTCACTTCCAGCGTATTCGCCCCCTCCTGCCGCGTGATGGGGATATAGGTGGCCTCGCGACCGTTCACCCGCACGATCGAGGTTTGAATGGCGGCGCTGTCCGATGCCGTGCCGATGTCGCGCACGAAGATCGGTGTGCCGTTCACGACTTTGATGGGGATGTCATTGATCCTATCGACCACGTCAATCAGACTATTCGAGTAGACGTAGTAGTCCAGATCGCCGATCTTCATGTTGCCGGCCGGGATGATGGCACTCTGGGAATTAATGGCTTTGACGACGTCCGATGGGGAGACGCCGCGCGCCAGCATCCGTTGCGGATCCATGAATACGGTGATCTGCCGGACTTTCCCGCCGAGCGGGGGGCCGAACGAAATGCCGGGAATGGTGGCGATCTGCTGGCGCACGGTGAAATAGGCCAGGTCGCGAATCTCTTTGGGGCCAAGGAATTCGCTACTCACGGAGAGGAGCCCGACCGGCAAGCTCGCTACGCCGAATTTATAGATGGACGGGGGAAAGACGCCCGGCGGGAGCAGGCGGATGATGCTGTAGGCCAGGCTGGTCAGCTCGGACTGGGCCGAATCGATGCTGTACTCCGGCTGGAAGAAGACTTTGATGTTGCTCATCCCGGCGAGCGACTGCGATTCGATATGTTCGACATAGCTCGCTTCGACAAACCGCTGCTCCATCTTCAGCGTAATCGCCCCTTCCATCTCGCTGGGGCTCAAGCCGCGGTAGAACGTCGTCACGAGAATGGTCGGAATCTTGATCTCAGGGAAAATGTCCACCCGCATCTTTTGATAGGACACGGCTCCGAGCACGAGCATGATCATGCAGATCGCAAAAACGGCGTAGGGATTCTTGAGCGAAGCGCGTGTCAGCATCGGGTGTCAGCCATTAAGAGGGATCGATTCCATTTGAGCCAATAGCGGCAGATGTCGCCGGTACAGTGAATGAGTTCCTCGAAGGTTCCGGGCTTCACGACATAACCGTTCGCGACGCCGGCATAGCAGCGCGCCAGGTCGGTCTGGTCGTCCGATGTGGTGAAGACGACGACAGGGATCGCGGCGAAGCGGGCATCGGCCCGGAGGCGTTTCAAGAAGTCGCAGCCATTCCGTCGGCCGAGCTTGAGATCGAGGAGGATAAGAGAGGGCAGGCCTGATCGGTCTCCCTTGCTCGCCGAGGCCGCACGATCAGAATGTGCTCCCTCGATGCGCGCAGTGGGAGACCGATTCAGGCCACCCTCTGGGGAAGTAAACGAGCGAGCTTGGAGGGACCATTGGGGGTGGTGCACGCGGTCCTCAAGAAAGTGGAACGCCGCCTCCGCGTCATGCTCGGTATAGAGGGCGACATCCAGTCCGGTTTGTGTCAGCGCCAAGCGAAACAGTTCGCACTCGCCTGGGCTGTCTTCGATCAAGAGGATGGAGGGGTGCGTCACCATAATATATATAAGAGGACATCAGCAGGGAATGTGCCGGGCTCGAATGTGAAGAGTGTGAGTATGGAATGGTGAGGAAGAACAGTGAGTTAAGACGAGAGGGTCATGCGAACGACGAATGACGAGATTCGAGCGATAAGCTGAAAGATGGGGGGAAATTCCAGAAGGGGATGGAAAAATTCCAGAGCGATCAGGATAGGGAGCAGTCAGGCCATCCTTCTTGCTCGCAGAGCCCCCACGATGAAACGGTGGTCGCTCGATGCGCGCAGTGAAGGACAGCCTGACCACTCCCTCTTCAAGAAGCAGCCGCCGTTCTGTCATTTAGGGAGAGTGAAAAACGAGCGAGCTTTGAAGGAGCATTGTAATTTGACGCGCGCCGTTGGAGACTAATCGGCCTCTCTTTTTTATGGAAACACGAGCAAACTTGATGGGAGCATTGGGGAAATGGGAAATGATTGATGTGAGTCGGAACACGCCTCGTTGCAATCTTGAGAAAGATCATCCCTTTGGACTATTTATGTCCGGCTGGTTAGTTGTTCTAGCGATTATGGATGATTTTTGGGGTGTGTTCAGCCGAATTACTTCATAGTCCGTTTCACCCTTCAGTAAGCGTGCTACAACTTGCGGTTCGGCCTCTGGTAGTTCTCTCAAACATTGAAGAATTAGATCCACAAATTGATCAGATGGAAACTCACTCGCTTGGCTTTTTGAAAACTTAATGACCTGTTCAATAAATCTTGTGCCATTGAACTTGTGATTCCCCGTAGCTTGCTACGGGGACAATCTTTTCTGGTACCCTCTGGCGTATGGCGGACCAGAGGGACGAGGCAGTTAGAAAGGGAGCGCACTGTGCGTGGCCAATCC
>JANYEF010000117.1 GCA_025363325.1 Nitrospira sp.
TTAAGGTGCTCGCGATAAAGGACCCCAAAGAACTTCCCTGGAAGGATCTGGAGGTCGACATCGTCATCGAATCGACCGGGCGCTTTACCGACCGCGAAGGCGCGGGGAAGCACATCTCTGCCGGAGCCAAGCACGTCATTATTTCCGCACCGGCGAAGGACCCGGATGTGACCCTCGTATTGGGCGTCAACGACGAGGCCTACGATCCGAAAACGCACCACATCATTTCCAACGCCTCCTGCACGACCAATTGTCTGGCTCCCGTGGCAAAAGTTCTGTTGGATAATTTCGGCATTAAGCACGGTGTCATGACCACGATCCACTCCTACACCAACGACCAGCAGCTGCTCGATCTGCCCCACAAAGACTTGCGGCGCGGGCGCGCGGCAGGCATGTCGATGATCCCGACCAGCACTGGCGCGGCAAAGGCGCTGCATTTGGTGCTGCCGCAGCTCAAGGGCAAAATCGACGGCCTCGCGATCCGCGTCCCCACGCCGAATGTCTCGCTGGTGGATCTGACCGTCGAAACCGAAAAGGACTGTGACATCGCCTCCGTCAACGCCGCCTTCCGGAAAGCGGCGAACGGCCCGATGAAAGACATTCTGCTCTATTCTGAAGACCCGATCGTCTCGATCGACCAGAAGGGCGATCCTCATTCGGCCACACTCGATGCCCCGCTCACGATGGTCATCGACAAGCGGCTCGTCAAGGTGACGGCCTGGTACGACAACGAGTGGGGATATTCATGCCGAGTTCGAGACCTGATCAAGGTGATCGCGGCAAAAACAAAGGTGCGCTGAGTATCGCGAGGCGCTGCCTGCCTCAGCCCGATTCTGTTTCACGCTGACTCCCATTCCTGGAAGGACTGATCTGACGGAGCCGCCATGAACCTGCGCAAACAAACGATCGACGATGTCGTGCTGCGAAACAAACGCGTCATCATCCGAGCCGACTTCAACGTCCCGTTGGACGATTCACACCAAATCACCGATGACACCCGCATTCGCTCGACCTTGCCGACCATCAATCGAGCCGTCGACGACGGCGCCAAGGTGATTCTCTGTTCGCACCTGGGCCGACCCAAAGGAATGTTCGACCCCAGGTACAGTCTGGCCCCGGTGGCAAAACGTCTGGGTCGGCTCCTGGGCAAGGAGATTCTGTTTGCACCGGATTGCATCGGCCCGGCCGTAGAAGGGCTTATCGCCAAGATGAATCCGGGCGACGTCCTGCTCCTTGAAAACCTCCGATTCCATCAGGGTGAAGAGGACAACGACGACACCTTCTCGAAAGCGCTGGCGGCCCTCGGCGATGTCTATATCAACGACGCGTTCGGCGCCGCACACCGGGCCCATGCCTCCACTGTCGGCATCACCAAATTCATTCCCGCCTCGGCCGCCGGATTCCTCCTCAAGAAAGAAATTGAATACCTCGAGGGCGCCGTCGAAAACCCCGTTCGACCGTTTGTCGCCATTCTCGGTGGAGCAAAAGTGTCGGGAAAGATCGGGGTCATCGAAAATCTTGGCAAGCGCGTCGACAAAGTCATTATCGGCGGCGGCATGGCCTTTACATTTTTAAAGGCGAAGGGGCTGGAAATCGGCAACTCGCTGGTCGAAAACGACATGTTGGACTTTGCGAAAGGCATCAAGGACCATGCCCTTTCCCGTGGCGTAAAATTCTATCTGCCGGTCGATTGTGTTGTCGCGGCCAGCCGCGAGCCTGGGGCGGAATCGAAGATTGTCCCGGTCCAGGAGATTCCAAAAGGGTGGTACGGCCTCGACATTGGCCCGGCCTCCGTCAAACTATTCGACGAAGCAGTCCAAAACGCGAAGACGATTCTGTGGAACGGACCGATGGGTGTCTTTGAAATCGATGCCTACGCCCGAGGCACCCTGGCGATGGCTCACGCGATTGCCAATGCCTACGCCCTGACGATCGTTGGCGGCGGCGAAACGGCTATGGCCGTGCATCGAGCCGGCGAATCGGAGAATATGTCATTCATCTCGACCGGCGGCGGCGCCGCCTTGGAATTGCTCGAAGGCAAACAACTCCCGGGCTTGACCGCCCTCCCAGATCGAGTCGCGTAGTCGCCTCGTCACTGAGTTCACACCTTTATTACCATCGAGACACCTGTGCGCAGACCCCTCATCGTCGGCAACTGGAAGATGAACAAGACGGCCTCGGAGGCCGGGGCCTTTATTCGCAACCTCAACGAGCGACTGTCTGCATCCCCCAACGCCGATGTGGTCCTTGTACCGCCCTTTACGGCCCTCGAATCGGCCCGCAACGCCTTAGGTCCCGCCCCCTGGATCAGCCTCGGCGCACAGAATGTACATTGGGAACAGCACGGGGCCTTCACAGGAGAAGTGTCCCCTCCCATGTTACGCGAACTTGGCTGCCGCTATGTGATCGTCGGCCACTCTGAACGCCGCACGTTCTTCGGCGAACGAGATGCGGATATTCAAAAGAAAGTCCGGGCGGCGCTGATGCACGGGCTCTTTCCGATCCTGTGCGTGGGAGAATCGCTGGCGGAACGTGAGGCAGGCCGAACGGAATCGGTCGTCACGACTCAGCTCACCGGCAGCCTGGCAGGGTTGACCACAGAGGATCTTACGACAATCACGATCGCCTACGAACCGGTCTGGGCCATTGGCACGGGACGAGCCGCCACCACGGAGCAAGCCGTGGCCGTGCATCGCTCGATCCGCTTGTTCGTGGAGACCGGCTGGAATAGCGAGACAGCATCGGCTATCAGAATCCTATACGGTGGAAGCGTCACGCCCCAGAACATCGAATCGCTCCTCGCCTCGGACCCGATTGACGGGGCCCTGGTGGGTGGGGCTTGTCTCAATCCCGACTCGTTTGCTACAATCGTTCGCATTGCGCAGACGCGGCGTGCCTAACTGATCGGAGTGCCATGTATATTGTGCTCATCGTCATTCATGTGTTGGTCTGTTTTCTCATGGTCGGTGGAATCCTCTTGCAGTCAGGTAAGGGTGCGGAAATCGGCGCGTCATTCGGAGGCTCCAGTCAGACCGTCTTCGGTAGCCGTGGCCCTGCCAACTTCTTGAGCAAGTTCACAGTCGTCGTCGCTGCCATCTTCATGATCACCTCATTGAGCCTCGCCATCATGGCAAGAGACCGGACGTTTTCCTCCACGGTCATTGATCTCAACAAGAAAGAGACCTCTCAGCCTGCCCCCGAAACCCCTACTACGACGCCGGCAGCCCCAGCCGCTGAGAGCCATGCTCCAGGCGACGCTTCCTCAAGCGGGCACTAGCAGGACGTGCGCGGCAGGCGCGATCCGAAGTTCGAAGTTCTGGGTTCGAAGTTCCCAAAACCTCGAACTTCGGACCTCGAACCGTCGTCCGCCTCGCTTTTCTCGTGAGTCTCGCACGAATAACGAAGTACGTTTCACGTCTTCTGAGAAAGTTGCGCGAGCAATGCCTTGGAAGGCGGCGTAGCGGATGTGAGGGTGAGAGTAGAAGCTGTTCAGCGTCCGCTACACGCGGGTGAGCCACGCCTCGTGGGAAGGGTCCTCCCCACGCACGATGGAAAAAAAGGCTTTCTGCAGAGCTTGCGTAATTGGACCCGGCTTCCCAGTTCCAATGCGGCGGTTGTCGATCTCCCGCACCGGCGTCAGCTCGGCAGCGGTACCGGTCACGAACACTTCATCGGCAATATACATGTCATCGCGCGTGAATCGCTCCTCCACCACGGGGATACGCTGCTCCCGCGCCAAATCGATGATGGAGCTTCTGGTGATGCCGTCGAGGATCGAGGTGAGCGGCGTGGTCTTGATCTGCCCTTTACGCACAATAAAGATGTTCTCCCCCGTCCCCTCGGACACATACCCCTCGGTATCGAGAAGAATGGCTTCATCGTACCCGTCCACTTTCGCTTCCCGCTTCGCAAGAATCGAGTTCACGTAGTAGCCGGAGATCTTCCCTCTCGTCATCGAGACATTGACGTGATGACGAGTAAACGACGACACGCGGGCCCGTATCCCTTTTGCCAGAGCATCGTCCCCGAGGTAGGCGCCCATTGTCCAGGCCGCGATGGCCAGCTTGATTGGATTGTCCCCAGGATAGACCCCCATCACTCCGTGCCCGATATAGACGAGCGGACGGATATAGCAGGCCTCTAACTTATTCACTCTGACTGTCTCCACGATGGCCTCTGCGACCTGCTTTT
>JANYEF010000439.1 GCA_025363325.1 Nitrospira sp.
GGCTCACCGAGTGGTTCAAAGGCAAGGTGGTCGTGTTTCTTACAAACTCGATCGCTGGGGGAAGCTCCCTCTTGCCCACGGGACAGACAGTCACCAACTCGGTGGTCCATCTCCACGTCTTGAACATGCTGCTGACTGACAACCGGCTCTGGCAACTTGGCGTAGCCGGCCATCCTATGATGGCGCTGCTCCTAGCCTGGTTGATCGCCTGGCTCCTTCTTCAGTTTCGAGGCACGAAGAGTCTGCTCTTTGCCGGGAAGGCCATTGCCACGTATGGAGTCCTCGTTCTTCTCTCGCTCACGGTGGCCCACGTGGTGCTTCCCCTCGCCTTGCCACTGACTGCCGCCCTTGCGGTCCTCGTCGGCACGACCATTTGGAGCCACCTTACCTCGCACCAGCGGCTGATGCTCTTAGAACGAGACATGCTCCACCTACAGCAGGAAGCCGCCGCCGTACGCGAAGCCCTCGTGCTGCGCGAAACCCGGGCAGATACGTTGCAGGAAGACCTCGACGCCGCACGGGTCGCCATCACGCAATCGGCAGGTCAACAGGAAGAACTCGCCAGATCCGCAGACCTCCTTCGCTCCCAACTCGCCGACGCCCAGGCGCAGGAAAAAGAGGCGCGCAGAAAATTAGAAGGGCTTGAGCATCAGCTCCACAGTCTGCGCGTTGCCACGAGCGAGCCCGCCCCGATCGGCAATGTGGAACTCGATCGCCTACGAGACGAATGCCGGCAGCTAGGCATCATCACCCAGGACGCCGGCCTCTTGCGTCTCTATCGGGATCTCAAGAAGGGGGCCAAGTCGCCGCTGACGGTCCTTGTGCTCGGGGAACCGGGGACCGGCAAAGAACTCTTCGCCCGGGCAGTCCACCGGCTCAGTCCACGGACCGGCAAGACCTTCATCGCCGTCAATATGGCAGCCATCTCCCCTGAACTCTTCGAAAGCGAACTCTTCGGCCATACGAAAGGCAGCTTTACAGGGGCCACTGCAGACCGGCGCGGCTATTTCGAGTTGGCGAACCACGGCACGATCTTCCTGGACGAAATCGGCGATCTCCGTGTGGACCACCAGAGCAAGTTGCTGCGAGTGCTACAGGAACGATCGTTCTATCGCGTCGGTGCGACAACCCCAACGACGGTGGATGTGCGTATCGTGGCCGCAACGAATCGAGATCTGCAGCGCGGCGTCTCCGAAGGCTGGTTCCGCGAAGACCTCTATTTCCGCCTAACCGGTCTCGTGTTCCGGTTGCCGCCACTGCGCGAACGAAATGGCGATGTGCCGATCCTCGCGGAGATCTTTCTCGACGAGATCGCCGGCCAGATGGGCAAGCCGGTACCGAAGCTTTCAAATGAGGCGCTGCACTCCCTGGTGGAGCACGAGTGGAGGGGCAACGTGCGGGAGTTCCGGCATTGCCTGGAGCAGGCCATCGCGCTCAACGACGGACCTTTGCTCACCAAAGAATCATTGCGACTCGGCAACGCATCAGCACCGCCCGTCGGTCAAGCCAAACCGTCACAGATTCTTCCCGACCCGGCCAGCGATACGGCAGTGTTGAATTGTCTGCGACAGCATGGATTCGACATGCAGGCAACGGCAAAGACGTTAGGCTGGGATAGAAGCACCGTGACGCAGCGGCTTAAGGGACTGTGCTTCCAGGCGCTGGTCGAAGCTAACGGCAACCAGGCCCAAGCTGCAGCGACGTTGGCGGGCGACACCTCCCTCACGAGGACGGTCGAACTCAAGCTGATGGACTACTACGATCACCTCTTGACCACGATCCAACCGTTTGCCACCGTGGCGGAAGCCCTACTCGACTGCAAACGGCGCTTCAAGAACCTCCCGGATCGGCATTTCCGCTCGGTGGAGACGTTGGTCCGACAACACTTTCGTCAAAACCCTTCAAACTTGATAGAGCGAGCAAAAAATGACCAGTTTCCCAGATAGAGAGATCTCGGTTTGAGCAAAGGCCGGGGCTTGTCAGGGGAAGAGGGGAAACAGATCAGCACACCGTCCAAGTTAGGCGGCTTTCCCTGACGCAGTCTTCGTTCGCACCAGGAGATCGACGTCACAATCTAAAACG
>JANYEF010000121.1 GCA_025363325.1 Nitrospira sp.
CCTCAACGCCAGCGATGCACCCTGCGACCAATGGTCCAGCCCCTTATCTTTGCCATGCAGCCGTGCCTGAAAGCGGTCGCCATATTTTCCAAGATCGTGCAATAAGCCAGCGAGCGCCGCTTCCTCAGCGCCGTTCTGTCCTTGTAGAAATTCTTTCGCGATCTTTGAAACGCTGGTGAGATGATCCGCCAACTCATGCCATTTACCAGATCCGTTTGCGCTGTGTGCAAAATACTGACTGGGTTGCGGCTCAGAGTCTTGACGGTGATTAGACATTACAAACCCACCTCTACTCCAAGATAGCCCACCGCGCGCAAATGTTCTTCAAGCTCGTGGATGACGAATAACCCATTCTCGTCTTGGCACACATGGGCCAGATATCGCTGTGCCAGAGCACGGGATGCGACTCTCTGATTCTTAATTGCCACACATCCCCTCACCGAAGAACTCCCACTGTACGCACCCCGTCATCGTGTACTCCCTCGACCGCTCATGTCCCCACCCAACGGCGCAAAGGGCACGTTGGGGTTGTACTTGTTCGCCGGGTTCAGCGGATTCTCCGGATGATACTGATTCACGGGATTGAAGGGATTATTTGGACTGTATTGGTTGATCGGGTTTGCAGGATTGCCAGGATCGTAGCGGTTCACAGGATTGAACGCGCTGTTTAGATCGTAGGCGTTGGCGGGATTGAGCGGGTTGTCCGGCTGGTACTGCGTGGCCGGGTTGAAGATGTTGTAGTCCCGTTCGTACCGCTGATCGAAACCCGTCTCGGCGTGGCCTGTTGTGACCCATATGCACAGCATCGTCGCAATCAGCATGCTGTATTTCATGGCCGCCTCCTTGCCTGCGCGTTCATTGGCTGGGCCTATGATACTTGAAGACTGTGACATCCGAGGTCCATTCCTGAAACATTTTCTCACCGGTGCCTTTCCCGTGATCTATGCAGTGGTTGTGGTAGCTTTTCTCATACTTCCTCTCAGCCTAGCTTGACACCTGAGGTCACTGCGACTCCAGATTTTCCTGGCTTCCTGCTTGACCGCAATACGTAATGAGTCCGGTTGCACCACCAGAACGCCGCTGCCGAAACTCAGCACCCACCCCACCACTTCACGGCTGTCTGCCACTGAGAGCACCATTTGCATTCGCCCACGCGGTAACCGCTTGAGCTGCTGACTGGGATGCCAGATACGATCTTTCACCCATGCGGCTGTCGGCTTATCGAATTCCAGCTCCACCGTCATTCGAGGGCCGCGCATGACAGTGAGCGAATCTTCAATGAATGCGTCGAAGTCGAAATGGAGCGGGATTTGATAGGGGAAATCGGTCGGCGTGACGGACTTGATGCGCTCCACCGCGAACATACGTGGCTCTTTGCGCAGATGACAGTAGCCGACGAGATAGAGACCTCCGGAGGCGTACCAGAGTCGATAGGGATCGACTTCTCGACGAGTCATCCGGCCACGGGAGGCGGAATCGTATCGCATTTGTATGCGCGTCTTGTGCACGATGGCCTGTGTAATCCGCTCGACCACTTCATGGTGATGGCGGTAGCGCTTATGCGGACCGAGTCCGACGGAAAAGGTGCTTTCTAGTTGCTGTGTCAACTCTAACCCTTGTGGAGACAATGCCGCAGAGGCTTTGCCAAGGGCCGATTGTAGCGAGGCGTACAGCTCCGTCCCTTCCAGGGGCGCAATGAGGCGCCGACTGACCGTCAATGCCATGAGTTCAGTGGGAGAGAGGCGAAGCGCCGGGATGTTGCGGAACCCCTCAAGGAGCTTCCATCGCACCTGACCGTCAACGCGTTCCGTCACGAGTGGCCAGCCGACCGCTTCAATGGCGGCAAGGTCTCGGCGAAGGGTTCGCGGATGGCGTGTGGCGGCAGGATCAATCGCCTCGGCCAGTTGGCCGAGTGTGAGTCCGTGTCGTGACGCTTCGAGTTTGTTGAGAATGACGAGTTGGCGGACGGCCTGATCGTTACGCGGCATCGATAGACCTCAATCATGGGCCGACAAGCTGAAGCAGGCTACGTTTTGGCACGGCAGGAGTCAACTCTCGATAGCGAGAAATATGAATACGGGGAGGCCAGATAGGTCTGTTGTGGTGCGCCAGCGATGGGTCCATCGCTGGCGTCCAGCTACACGGGAGGGCTAAGTGGGGATGTCTCTCGTCCCATCATACGACGTTCGGGACTGGTGGGATAACTTCACGATATCGCCGTCTTTGACTACTGTGTCTTCGGCGCTTACTTTTTTGTTCACCGCAATCATGACTTCTCGGTTTAACAGAAACTGCAGCAACGGGCTCATGCGATCCTGGTTCGATTCAATGAGTTTCCTAACCGTGGTCGGCTCCGAGACCACGAGCTCGAATTCTGTTTCTCCGACCGCATCGCGAAGCGTTAATCCAAAGACCAGCACTGTGACCATTGAAACCTCGTTACTTGGTTTGTCTGGTTTGTTTTGTTTATCCGGTTGATCTGGTTTAATTGTTTAGTCCGGTTAACCAAAAAACGAGACAAACTAAACAAACCAGATGAACCAGAAAGACCAGACAAACCTACGCCCGGTCTGCGGCCTCGTAGGCCTCTTGAATAAGCTGAGCCACGTGCTTGACCTCCGCTGCGCCCTGCAATCCGGTGCGCAGTTGAATCATACAGGCCGGACAACTCGTGGCCACCACCTCGGCGCCGCTCTGTTCGACAGCCCGCCGCTTGCGCTCGACAATACGCTGCGACGTCTCAAAATCCTTCACGAGATAGGTCCCGGCTCCGCCCGCACAGCGATCGGCGTCCGGCATTTCCACATACTCGACCCCAGGCAAGCTT
>JANYEF010000450.1 GCA_025363325.1 Nitrospira sp.
AGAGGGGTTTGAATTGGGGATCGTGTCCAACTTCGACACGCAGCCTGGTCAGCACAGCATGAGTTTCAGGAAACAATGCCCAGGAGCGAGGATCTTCAAATACCTGAAAGACCTGTTCGAAGAATTCATCGAACCGCTCGAACATCCCGACGCGATAAAACACGTTGTGTACAATGTCGAACCACCAGAGCCGCTCACATTGTTTCAACGCTTTAGGATCCGTTACGGCAAAGACCGGCGGCGACGCGTCGCGAAAGGCACGCTGAAAGGCTTGTGCGATCGCGGCCTGCGAGTTAGGAGTCTGCCGAAACCCGTGCTGAACCGCATGCGTCAGGTAGATGTCCGCCACCGAACCATTAATATGAAACAGCGTCTCGGCTGCATCAAAAAAGATGACGTGGATGGGGGTCTTCATTGGTTATACGAGTCCTACTGCGGTCGAATTGTAGTCGGTTCAAAAATCCTAAGTCAAAACAATCACCTATCGTGCGATTTCTTGACAAAGAATACCCCCACTGCTAGCTTCGATATAGTTCAATAACATTGGAGGGTTAGGTGGCTTCAACCATCTTTGTCGTCGATAGCAGTCCCGCCGTCCGCCGGCTGGTCGAACAGATCTCGAAACCGGAAGGATGTGATGTCGTGGGATTTCAGGATGGCCCCGCCGCCCTGGAAGCGGCACGCCGGATGAGCCCAAATCTTATCATTGCAGACTACCACCTAGAAAACATGACCTTCTCAGGGTTTTGCAAAGAGATCCACAAGCTGGATAACCTGGCAGAAACCTATATTGTCTCGCTGACCAGCCCTTCGGATCGTGTGGATGAAACCCACTTGCGTGCGCTGGGAGTGAAGGCCTTTCTCAACAAACCATTTCAGTCCGAAAACCTCATCGATGTGATTAAGGATTTGGAAGCACAGCAGGCATCCAGGACGAACGGAGCAAAGAAGAAATCTCGCTCCTGGCCGCCGGTCTCAAGCGCGACGGACTCCGATGATGAGGCCTTCGACGATGACGGCTTGACCGAGGAAGAAGAGGAACAGGCGATCGCCCCCCACCCCCAACCGAAAGACTCCCCCGTGACCACCACCACAGCAGCGCAGCCCTCGACAACCGAACCGGAAGACGCGATGAAGGGCCTCTTCGGTCAGCTCCTTCAGTCCATGTCAGAACGGACGGAAAAAAAGATTGCCGACCTGCTCCCCAGGATGGTGGGAAAAGACCTGGCAGCCCTCGTGGCCAAAGCCGTGGAAACAGAGGTACGCGCACACATGGGTGCGTCCCTCTCGGAAGAACGGCTGACACAGATCCTTGAGCCGTTGCTCATGACGGCACTCCCGAAAGTCCTCTCTCGGGACATGTCACTCCTCGAACCCATCATTCGGCACAGCATTGTCGAAATCGCGAGTCCTCTGGTCAATGAGCGCATCGATCGATTTGTCCGCGAACAAACCGATGCCGTTCGCACCACACTGCCCGATATGGTTCGGGAGCAACTTGGATCGATTGAGGGTCTCGTCAAGGAAGAGATCCAACAGGCTGCCGCCAAGCACACTTCTGCAATGGTCGAAGCACTCGTCCAGGCAGCGGCCCGAGAGCAGGTCGAACAGGCTGTGCAGCGTCTTGTGCCGGACCTGGCCGAAGCGCAGATCAAAGCAGAGATCGCACGCCTCACACAAGCCGCGTAGGACTCTCGCCGCCGCTCTAACTTACCCCTTCTTGGTCTTCTTACCCTTACCCCGCCTGGCTATCACCAGTGTCTTCACCCGCGCGACATTCTTCCGATGCTTCTTTCTCGTCTTGCGATCTTTTTCACGCCCTGTGGCCATAGTCTCTCCAAACTGTAAAAAGTGGAAGCGGAACGAACCCCTCGCCCTCGCCTTGTGCGAGTCTGTATAACATACGGCTCTACACCCCTCAAGCTATGTGTGTCTCCACTTCGCCTTGAGAGCCTACCACCCGCATGCTAAGATGCGCCGCATTTCAAGCAGGATGCTAAAAAAACCAGGTCTGTCTGGTTATCAGGTCTCTCTGGTTCATCTGGTTTATCCGGTTAATCTAGTTCAACCAAATACACGAGACAGACGAGACAGACCAGATAGACCAAAGGAACAAGAGAGACTGGATGAGCACCCCCCAACTCGACAAAACCTACGATCCCAAGGCGGTCGAAGCACGTTGGTATCAAACCTGGAACGAGCGTGGGTACTTCCACGCCTCCCCGACGCATCCCGGCCAACCCTACTGCATTGTGATTCCCCCACCCAATGTCACAGGCTCACTCCATGTCGGCCACGCGCTGAACCATTCAATACAAGACATCCTGATACGCTGGCGACGCATGCAAGGCCGCAATGTGCTCTGGGTGCCCGGTACTGACCATGCCGGGATTGCCACGCAAAACGTCGTAGAAAAGCAGCTCATGGCCGAAGGGGCTTCTCGTGAGTCCCTTGGACGAGATCGCTTCATTGAGCGCATCTGGCAATGGAAAGCCACCTCCGGGGATACCATTATCCGTCAACAGAAACGGCTTGGTGAGTCATGCGACTGGGATCGTCTTCGTTTTACAATGGACGAAGGATTGTCAAGAGCCGTCCTGGAAGTCTTTGTACGGCTCTACGATGAAGGCCTCATTTATCGAGGCGAGCGGTTGATCAACTGGTGTCCCCGCTGCCTGACCGCCCTTTCCGATATCGAAGTCGAGCACGAAGACATCAAAGGGAAACTGTATTCAATCGAATACCCGCTCGAACAGGATCCGACGATTCGTCTCACCGTCGCCACGACGAGACCAGAAACCATGTTCGGCGACACCGCGGTGGCGGTGCATCCGGAAGATCCCCGATACAATCGACTGATCGGCCAACGAGTCCGTCTCCCCCTCACGAATCGCACGATTCCAATCGTCGGCGATGCAATCCTCGTCGACCGCGAGTTCGGCACCGGTGCCGTGAAGATCACGCCGGCGCACGACTTCAACGACTTTGAAGCGGGAGAACGGCATGGATTGCCGCGACTTCCCATCTTCGACCATCAGGCCCTGCTCGATCCGGAGAGACTCAAGACCGCCGGCGTCGAACAAGCCGTCATTGAAGCGGTCGCAGCGCTTTCCGTCATCAAGGCACGGCCCAAGATCGAGCAGCTTCTGAAAGATCGTGCCCTACTCACGAAAGTCGACGACCACAAAATGGCGATCGGAAAGTGCTATCGCTGCAAGACAGTGGTCGAGCCCTATCTGTCTCCTCAGTGGTTCGTGAAGATCAAGCCCCTGGCCGAGCCTGCAATCCAAGCTGTTGAAGACGGACGTATCCGAATTATTCCTGAAGGATGGACAAACAACTACCTCGGATGGATGCGGGATATCAAAGATTGGTGCATCTCACGCCAGATCTGGTGGGGACATCAGATTCCTGCATGGTATTGCTGCAACTGCAACAAAAACTTGATCATTGATGCGACTTCAGCGACGGCTTCAGCCACTCTATCCCCGAGACTGACAATCCTCCAAGGGGCGACTCCGATTGTCGGAAAGACCGCACCGTCAACCTGCCCTGTTTGCGGAGGCCAAGAGTTCATTCGAGAGCCTGACGTCCTCGATACTTGGTTCTCATCCGCCCTCTGGCCCTTCTCTACGTTAGGATGGCCTGACCACACGCCTGAGTTGAAAGCCTATTATCCGACCTCCACTCTCGTGACCGGCCTCGACATTCTATTTTTTTGGGTTGCCCGTATGATCATGATGGGTCTGAAATTCATGGGCGATGTTCCCTTCCGGGATGTCTATATCCATGCCCTGGTTCGGGATGCCGAAGGGCAGAAAATGAGCAAGTCGAAAGGCAACGTCATCGATCCTCTACATGTCATGGAGCAGTTCGGCACCGACGCGCTCCGCTTCACGCTCGCCTCGATGGCCTCACCGGGGCGTGACATTAAGCTCGCGGAGGAACGGATCGAAGGCTACCGCAATTTTGCAAACAAGATCTGGAACGCAGCACGTTTCAGCCTCATGAATCTCGATGGGCCGCGAACGGCCACCGCGCCATCCGAACGCTCCTTCCCCGACCGCTGGATTTTGAGTCGCCTCAATCAAACCATCCAGTTGGTGACATCCGAATTGGAAGCCTATCGGTTCGATCGCGCGGCCAATGCGCTGTACCAATTCATCTGGCACGAGTACTGCGACTGGTATCTCGAACTGATCAAGCCCACCGTCCAAAATTCGGCAAGCCCTGATGCGCCGGGGACCAGGCAAACCCTCGTCGACACACTAGAGACCACGATGCGTCTGCTGCACCCTTTTATGCCCTTTATAACGGAGGAGATCTGGCAAACGATCCCACACCAGGGTGAGAGCATCGTGATTCAGAACTATCCGACCGCTGAATCCACGTGGATTGCGCCAGAGATGGACCAACGGTTTGCGCTGCTCGAACAGACCATCGGACTGGTGCGCTCGTCCCGCATGCTCTTGAACTATCCGCCGGGACAACAGATTAGATTATATATCGCGCACGACGAGCCCCAGCGGCAGGACCACCTGGATCAACTCCGAAACTACCTCGCGCATCTCGGCCGTGGTACTGTCGATCTGAGCCCGACGACTACCTGGCCAACCAGCAATCTTCTCCGGCTCATCACCGAGGGATTATCCGTCGGCATCGTGGTGGCGGGCGACGTCGATCTCAAGAAAGCGCTGGATCGTCTGCTCAAGCAACAATCAGAGCAGACGAAGGAGATGGAACGGCTGGAAGGGAAACTGCGTAATCAGGAGTTTACATCCAAGGCCCCGCCCGAGGTCATCACCGATCACCAGGATCGCCTGACAAGCCTGCGCCGAGATCAAGCCATGCTCGCCAGCAGTGAGCAACAGTTGCGTGCCATGCTGGGAACGTAACCGATGATCAGGCCTCCGGTTCCCGACATGCAGCGCGCCATTCGACGTGCACTCCAAGAAGACCTCCCCCTCGGCGACGTCACGACGGCTGCACTCTTTCCTTTGCCCGCACCAGCGCTCGCACGCATCATAGCCCAACAATCGCTGGTGGTCGCCGGTCTCGCCGCCGCCGTGCGAACCTTTCGAACCGTGGATCCGTCCCTCGTCTTGTCCATCCACCGCCAGGATGGGGAGTGCGCACAGGATGGCGACTGTCTACTCCAGATCGAAGGTGACGGGCGCTCCATCCTGAAGGCTGAACGAGTCGCCCTGAATTTTCTTCAACACCTCTCCGGTATCGCCACCTTGACGCGTCGGTTCTGCGATGCAGTTCGCGGGTACCCCGTAACCATCCTGGACACAAGAAAGACAATCCCGGGCTTACGTGCGCTTCAGAAATGGGCGATCCTCCTCGGCGGGGGCACGAATCACCGCCAGTCACTGAGCGACGGCATCCTCATCAAGGACAATCATCTGGCGCTCCTGAACCGTGCCACAACGCCAGTCCGAGCGGCCTGTCGCAAGGCAAAAGCCAACGCCCCTCGCAGCATGCATATTATTGTGGAAGTGGAATCGTTGTCCGATGTGCGGCAAGCCCTCGCAGGGCAAGCCGACATCATTCTGCTGGACAACATGACCCCGGCGACTGTCCGTCAAGCCGTCAGGCTGATCAAGGGGCGTGCGCTCGTAGAAGTGTCTGGAGGAATCACTTTGAAGAACGTACGAGCGATGGCGGCGGCCGGCCCTGACCGCATCTCCATCGGAGCCCTCACCCATTCAGCCCCGGCTGCAACACTCAGCTTGGTACTCGAACCACGTCGTCGGCACGGTCGTTCGTGAAAGGTGAAACGTAAAACG
>JANYEF010000515.1 GCA_025363325.1 Nitrospira sp.
GTTTCAGGGGCGTCAGGAGGCAGAACAGATCATGTCACAGGTGAGGGGGTAAGAAACAAGTTATGACTATTTGCAACCCTGGTGGCTTTCGCAGCATGGCGATGCTGATTCTATCTTTCGCTGTGCTGGTGGGCGGCGCGCTGTCTCACAGTTCCAATGTCCTGGGAGCCACGCCACCAGCAGCAGCTGTCGATCCAGGTTATCGCCTTGGAGCTGAAGATGTCATGCTGGTTTCCGTGTGGAAGGATGAGCAGCTCACCAGAGAGGTCGTCGTGCGTCCGGACGGGATGTTTTCCTTCCCCCTCGTCGGCGATGTTCAGGCCGAAGAACGAACGGTCGAGGAGATTCGTGCCGACCTCGTGAAGCGGCTGACAAAATATATTCCGAATCCGAACGTGTCAGTGGCAGTCATGAAGGTGCTGAGCTACAAAGTGTATGTCGTGGGGCGCGTGACCAAGCCGGGAGAGTATCTGATCGGCCACTATACCGATGTGCTCCAGGCGCTGAGTTTAGCCGGAGGGTTGACACCCTTTGCTGCAGAAAACGACATTAAGGTTATCCGGCGGCTTAAAGGGCAGCAACAGGTGTTTCCCTTTCGCTATGGCGATCTCCGAAAGGGACAGGATCTGGAGCAGAATATTCTCTTGCAGCGTGGCGATGTCGTCATGGTGCCCTAACGGCTGTGGCACGAATTCGATTGAGGCCTGAGAATGGAAGTTGTCGTCGCTCTCGCAGCGGGAGGGGCATTGGCCAGTTCATCCTCTGGATCTGTCTTTTAGGATCTGGCATGGTGTGCCACAGCGAGGCGGCTGAGTGGTCACTGTTGCCATCGATCGGAGTCAAGGGTCTGTATAACGATAACCTACTGTTTACATCGCTCCCGCACGATGCGACCTATGGATATTGGGTGTCGCCCGCGGCTGAGTTTGCCGGCAAGACTGAGCGTCTTGAAGTCAGTGGCCGGGTCGCTGCCGACTTCGTGTCTTACTACGGGGGGGAGCAGAATAATTTTACGAATATTTATTTGCCATTATCTGTTCGCTATAAAACCGAGAAGGATCTGCTGGGCTTTACCGGCGGATTCATCCGTGACAATACATTGATAAGCGAACTGCTGACCACCGGCCTGGTTCTGCGCTTTACACAACGGAACCAATGGACGGCTAATCCGTCCTGGACCAGGAGTCTCACTGAGAAACTATCGATCCAATCCAGCTTTCAATTGTCCGACACCACCTATGAGGATGGTGTAAGGCTTGGCCTGGTTGACTACCAGCTTCTCGGAGGCTCCGGGGGATTGCTCTATCAAATGACTGAACAGGACCAAATTCAGTTGTCCGGCTCGTATGTGAATTTTCATACGACGAACGTACCCTTGTCATTTCGCGCCGGCTTCCCTGGTGTGAACCTGAGCCTGACCCATGCCTTCACAGAATCTCTGACGGGAACGGCATACGGTGGACCCCGTTTTGTGAGTTCAACCACCCAGACAGTCAGCGATAATATTAAAGCTCAGAGCACCGTCTGGTTGTTCGGCGCCAGTCTCGCCAAAAGGTTTGAACGCACGTCTATCCAAGTGAACGTGGATCGGGATATTGTGCCAAGCGGATTCGGCCTCCTCATTCAAAGGGATCGTGCTGGCCTAACAGTTTCTCATGATCTTACCGAAACCTTGGCGGCTTCTTTCAACGGATCTGGCTTTCTCGTCTCAGGTATCACGAGCCGCGGACTAGGTGGTACCTTCCCGGAGAGTCGCTATTTCTATCTCACTCCAAAGGTTGCCTGGAAGATTCTGGAGTGGTGGAAGCTTGAACTCTCCTATACCTATGGTTGGCGTGACGTAGACGGTTCCTCTGATCCTGCCATGTCCAATGCCACGATGTTCATGCTAACGTACTATCCTCCGAAGCTCGCGTTTTCCAACTAGGCTATTTAGTTTATGGCTACCCAGCTGCGCTCACAAGAATCTGAACCGGTCCAGGGGCTTCGGGACTACGTGGCGATGTTTCATCGGCGGCGGACTCTGATTGTTCTGGCTGGTGGCGTTCTGTTGGGCCTCAGCCTCGCTGCCGCGTTCCTCTGGCCTGCGACCTATAAATCCATGGCGACCATTCTGATCGAGGAACAGGAAATTCCATCAGAACTTGTTCATTCGACGATTACCAGTTATGCCGATCAGCGTATCGAAACGATCAAGCAACAAGTCATGAGCCGGACGACCTTGTGGAAGGTCGTGGAACAATACAATCTCTACCCGGACCTGCGTCGAACCAACCCTGCCGAAGAGGTGGTGAAGCGGTTCACGAAAGACATCGCGGTCGAAGTGATCAGCGCTGACGTCGTGGACAAGCGCACTCAACATCCGACGAAGGCTACCATTGCGTTTACCGTGGCGTACCAGAGCAACTCGCCCGACTTGGCCCAAAAGGTCGCAAACGAGCTAACTAGCCTGTTCCTGGGCCAGAATCTAAAGAGTCGAGAGCGACAGGCACAGGAAGCGACGTCGTTCCTCCAGCAGGAGGCGGAAAATCTTTCCACGCACATCGGCGAGGTGGATGAAAAGATTGCCCAGTTCAAGCACCGTGCGAACGGTGCCTTGCCTGAACTGATGCCCCTGAATTTGCAGCTCATGAGTCAGTCTGATCGAGAACTGATGGACATCGACCAGCAGATTCGAACCCTTGAGGAGCGCAAGAACTATCTTGAGGGTGAACTCGCCACGATCAAACCGAATACCCCGATCATGTCCGTGACTGGAGAACGCATCCTGGACTCATCCGAGCGCTTACGTGCCCTTCGCGCTGAATATGCTGGAGCCTCTGCCAATCGGTCTCCCGACCATCCCGACATTCTGAAGATGAAGCAGGAGATCGAGGCATTGGAAAAGGAAACCGGACA
>JANYEF010000525.1 GCA_025363325.1 Nitrospira sp.
GGGAGTACACTTGCCTGGAATTTTTGTTTAAGGATTTGGATGTTGATGTTCATACAGGACTGGTGGACTTTACCCGTTTTAGGAACGATGTCCTTAAAAAAGAGCAGTGTATGGGTCTCGGTTGTGAGGCTGGTGTTGGGCTAGAGGGAAAAGAATCATCCGAAAAGGGAGGTTCCTCGTGAAGCAAAAAATTCTCATCATCGATGATTCCGTCGATAGCTGGCACTTGCTGGGCACGATCCTCCAAGCCCATAACTTCTATCCCCTGTGGGCTCCCGATGGGAGGCAGGCCATGGCTGCTGCCCGATTCCACCATCCCCAGGCCATTCTCTTAGACCTCGGATTGCCAGGCGAGGATGGGCTCGTCGTCCTCGAACGATTAAAAAGCAACCGCTCGCTGAGCGATATTCCCGTAATCGTGGTCACGGTCCGTGATCGACAAGAAGCGGAAGAGAAAGCGCGGCGTCTGGGCGCGGCCGCCTATGTGACAAAACCCGTCCAAGTTGACGCACTGATGGCGAGCCTCCAGTCCGTGCTCGCCACACAAGACGGGATCCCAGCGGGCGTGACCCGCTAATATGGATTGAGGCGTTCACGTTGCGCGCGCATAAATGCACATACTCCTTCCGAGCTTGCGGCTTTCCTCCTCCAAGTAGGCAGCCTGGGTAACCCTCGAACCTGCCTTTCAAGGGGAACTCCTTCTTGACTCAACCATCTACTAAAGGAAGCGGTCGAGGTTGCCCTTGACTGCGCGCATCGAACGAGCACCGTTTCACCGTGCGCGTTCTGCGAGTAAGAAGGGCACCTGACCGCTTCCTTCCCATACTTCTGAGACCGCACGTTGCACGAGCACAGGAGATCATCTAGTCTGCCCTCTCATACCCCTTCCAAGCTCGCCCACCTCCCTATAGGGCAGCCTGGTTGATCCTCGATTGCGCGCGTCGAACGAGGCCCTTCTGAAGGCGCGCGTTCCGCGAGCAGGAGGACGACCAGGCGGCCCGTTCCTTTTTTCGGTTATAGTGATGTCATGGCTTCTAGGTCACATTCGCCCGCTCCCCAAAGGAGACGCACGCGCTGGCTTACGTTCAAGTCTACCCGGCGTTTCATCCGGCTATGGTTTCGTGCGTTCAGAAAAACGGTGGCCGCATGCCCGCTGCCGGCCCGATTCCTCGTCAGCGGGGTGATCATTCTGTTGGTTTGGGCCGACGTCAACTGGGTGTACCACGCCATCAAGAAGCCGACCGAAATCTTCTTTGCCCTAGACGATACGCTCAACAAGCGCCCGACCGAGACATGGCGGCAGTACGGCCCGCTCTTCCGCACACATTCGACTTCGATCATCACACCCGAGTTGCTGGCCGCGCTCGCCCAGGTCGAGGGTGGAGGCAACCCCGTGGCGCGGACGTACTGGCGATGGCGTCTGACGCGGAATCCCTTAGGGCTGTACCAACCGGCATCGAGCGCGGTCGGCATGTACCAGATCACCGACGGGACGTTCCGCGAAGCGAAGCGTTACTGCATCCACGATCACGTGGTGATTCAGGATGGCCCCTGGCAGGACATGAAATCGTGCTGGTTCAACGCGCTCTATACGCGCGTCGTGCCGAGCCATGCGATCGAGTTGACCGCGGCCCTGCTCGACCGACACGTCGCGAGCGCCCTGACACACCAGCGGCTCGCCCCTGCGACGTTCAAGCGAAAGCAGGATCTGGCCGCCGTAATCCATCTCTGTGGAGCGGCAGCGGGCAACGCCTATGCAACACACAGCTTCCGACTCACCCCTAACCAACGATGCGGCGACCACGACGTGCGAGACTATCTCGCACGAGTCAACGCGATCAAATACCAGTTCGCCAGACTGGCAGCCGCCGGCTAGCTGCGACCTGGCTCCCTAAGCCAGCCGAGGGACGGTTGACCGAGCCTCTCTATCGGCGTAGCATTATCTCAGACGTTCCAGTGACGGTGGCTGCTGTCTCTTCCGCACGCTTCTGTCTCTCATCCTGCGCGCCGGATCTCGCCAGCCCCCTTCACTCCTACGCCGGATTCTTTGTCGTAGCGCATCACCGCCCGGATACGGATCCTTCGGGACGAGGGTCCTCATGGTGACTGGTAGCCGCCGAGACCTCCTTCCCCTCTTGGCACTGATTCTGGTGCCAGCTGTCTTCTCTGTGCTTGCACCGAATCCCATTCAGGCCGGTGAGACTCCGTCCTTTCTGCTGGCGACCGTTGCGCCGGACGAACGTCTCTCTCCGCCGATCACCTGGCTGGATGACCTTGAAAACAAGCTGACGACGTATTTCACGAAGAAATATCCCGCGTACGATTTCGCTCCCTACGCGCAGGAACTAGACCGCATCCGTGGTGCGGTCAGCCTGGGGGATCGGTGGGGTGCCAAACGGGAGATGGGTGTGTTTCTCAACATGCTGGCAAGTCGTGCTTATGGACTGGGAGACGATGCGGCCGAGGAATTGGCCGTGCTTTCCCAACGAATCATGCCGGACGAGGAGTTCGGCATTGTCTATCCCGGATCGGGAACCAAGCCGTAAACGGAAGGAGGTCGCGCCAAAGATTGCAGTGAACGTCCGAACATCAGAGGGAGGGTCTGATCATGCTTTCGCATACACCCGTCACTGATCGCATTCTCGGCGAGGTCCAACGCACACATGGGTGCGATCTGGATATGTTGACGAAGAGCCTCTCCGACCTATCCTGGAGCCAGGTCTTTCTTGAAGTTGATCGGTTGAGCCGGGATGGGCAGGTGCTGGTGACATTTAACACCGGAGGTCTCTACATGATCCGGCTGCCGGAGCACAAGCAGGGACCTGTGACCCACTACGTCAGGCCTTGATCAGTGAAGGGGCTTGAGGAGACCGGTCACCCGAAAGACGGATAACCCAAATCTTGCGCGCTGGCTGCCAGGGCTGCTGATGATGCGCCCTCCAAGCTTGCACGCTTCGCATATGGAGGGCGGTCCAATTGGTCTCCCACTGCGCGCGCCCAACGAGGGGAGTCCGCGACCGCGCGTTGCGCGAGCACAGAAGATCATCAGGCTCCATCCCCCCTCTGTTCCGTGAGCAACGGGGACTAACCAGGCTACCCCCGTCTCCCTTAATCCTCCTTTTCTTCCACGCCCCAACTTGTGAGCAGCACCTCCTTGCCCTTCGCTGACTGGAGATGTTCCGCAACCCGCAAGCTGATCAATGCCTTTCCCATTTTTTCAGGCACATACTCTTCGAGGAAATCGATTGAGACCACTGCATTACGTCGATCGCCGACGTCGTCGGTTTCGACCCGAAACACCTGCGCCGTTCTGGCAGCATCGTACGAGTCACGAATTGAGGCTCCGGGAAAATATTCCTGAAAATACCCACGCACGGCCGTCAACTTTTCCAGTTCTTCCTCTGTCTGCACATCCGATCCCCACGCCATGATCTGCCCTCCTCTGTATTCTGGTGATCGCCATCTTCACTGCGCGCATCGACTGTGAAATTTCCCTGCTCGTTCCCCGTATCCAGCGAGGCGGCTGGTGTGGTCTACATTGCGCGCATCGAGCGACCACCGCTTTACCGTGGGGGCTCTGCGAGCACAGAGACCATGCCAGCTGTCTCGCCACTCTCCTTCCAAGTTCGCTTGCTTCTCTTTCTTCAGCACGGGTGTCATTCCAGCCCTTTCATCGCGCGCGCTCTGCGAGCAAAGAGGATGGTCTGGCGGCTCCTATCCTACCCTTTTCAGTCTGCGCATTGCGCGAGCATAAGAGACTACGGGGGCGCTCTCGTCGCCCGCCAGGCAATCGCCATCCCCACAAACAATAATAGGGACGCCAGAAGAAACGGCGCGCCGGGGAGATGCCAACTGGCTTGTGCGCCGATAAAGAGCGCAAAGGTTTGTGTGAAGAGGCCCGGCCCAATGAGGCCGGCGATGCCGGAGAGCCCCGCAATGGCCCCTTGGAGCTGACCCTGCTCGGAGCTGCTCACGCGGCGGGACATGAACGATTGCGCGGACGGACCGGCGAAGCCCCAGAAGGCCATGATGGGAATCCCTGCGCAATAAATCCATCCGTCGGTCGCCACGCCGTAGACCGCAAAGCCCAGCGCGCCGCTGAGCAGTCCGGCAAGGAGGGTCTTCCGCTCTCCGAAGCGGGCCGTGAGCGGCCGCATGAGCAGCCCTTGGACGATCAAGGCGCTGACGCCGGCGCCGGCCAGCATGAAGCCGACGGCCTTCGTATCCCACTCGTAGCGATAGCCCACATACAGCACCGCGACGCTCGGCAAAACGGCATGCCCGAGGTAGCCGAGAAAGGCGACCGCCGCGAGACTGAAGAGTTCGCGATGCGACCGCAACAGTTTGAGCGAGCCGACTGGATTGGCCCGCTTCCAGGCAAAACTCATACGCTTCTCGCGTGGGAGCGATTCCGGCAGGACGAAGAATCCGTAGCAGGCGTTCACTAAACTCGTCGCGGCCGCGCCCCAGAACGGGAGACGCGGATCGATCGCCCCAAGCAACCCGCCCACCGCCGGGCCGAGTATGAAGCCTAGGCCAAAGGCCGCGCCGATCATCCCGAAGGCGGCAGCCCGTTTCTCCGGCGGCGTCACGTCGGCGATATAGGCGCCGGCGGTGCTGAAACTAGACGACGCGACGCCCGAAATCATGCGGCCCACAAAGAGCCAGGCAACGTTGGGCGCCAGCGCCATGAAGATGTAGTCGAGACCTAATCCGACGTTCGATAGCAATACGACCGGCCGCCGCCCGAACCGATCGGACAGTGCGCCTTGAATGGGCGAACAGACGAACTGCATGAGCGCCCAGGCCGTTCCCATCAGGCCGTAGATTGAGGCGGCCTGCGCCGTGTCGCCGGACATGAAGTCTTCGACAAGCTTCGGCAACACGGGAATGATGATGCCGAACGAGAGCACGTCGAGCGTGACGGTAATGAGAATGAAGAGGATTGCCGCCTGCCGTGGTTGGGTCGATGTAGGCGCTGGAGCGATCGTCACCAGTCCGCTCCAAGCCGATCGATGACGATCTGATGCACCACGGAATACTTGCCCAGGGTCGCCAGATAGAGCGCTGTCTCCGCCACGTCGAACGGATCGATCTTCTCGCTCCGGAGAATCTCCTCCGGCGACGCATCGACGAGCTCGTCGGCCACGCCGCCGGGGCAGATCGCGCTCACTTTAATGTGATGTGGGCGGCCTTCATCGGCCAGCGACTTCGTCAACGCCAGGATGCCGTGCTTCGATGCGCTGTAGGTGCCCGTGCCCGCCCAGGCCTGCACGCCGGCGACGCTCGACATGTTGATGATGGTCCCCCCACCTTGCTTCTTCATCTGCTGGAACCCGGCCCGGCAACAGAAAAACGTGCCGCGCAAATTCACGTTTATCACCTCGTCGAACGATTTCGTCGTCGTCTCGGCTAACCGCCCGCCCGCAATGACTCCCGCATTGTTCACGAGGATATCAACTCGCCCATAGCGCTTGACCGTCTCCTCGATCAGTCGTTCCACCTGACGCTCATCGGCCACGTCGGATTGAATGGCCCAGGCCGCGCCGCCAGTCTTCGTGATCTGCGCGACGGTCTGCTCGCAGAGCGCCATCCGCCTGGCCGTGACAACAACGTTCGCGCCTTCGGCTCCAAACCGCAGCGCGATGGCCTTGCCAATGCCGCTGCTGCTGCCAGTCACAATCGCCACTTTATCTTTGAGCCGGTGCATCTTGTTTCTCCGTAATACTAAAGGGTGGCCTGATTAGTCTCCCACTGCGCGTGTTCAACAAATCCCCTATGCCCTTCTCAATAGCAGCCTGGTCGATCCCAACTGCGCGCAGCTTTCTCACCGACCCACCCGCTGGCAGATATTTTTCACCCGCCCCACCCTCCAATTGCTTCGCAATCGATCTCCCGGGACGTGCCAGTAGCCCAAGCGAGGGCCCTCCAATTCTCTTTACCTCTCTTGAAGGGAGTGGCCAAGGCTGCCCTTTACTGCGCGCATCGAACGAGCACAGTTTCACCGTGCGCGTTCTGCGAGCAAGAAGGGCACCTGGCCGCTCCCTGCCCACCCCTTAATCCTCTGGTGAGCCTGTGTCGTCGTAGTATTTTTCGCGATAGATGGGGCACAGGCCTCTCTTCTGAAGCAACGATGTGGCGGCGGCGATCATGGCGCTGTTTCCGCAGAGATAGACGGCGAGATTCTTGACCGAGGCGATCCGCTCTTCGATCAGCCGCAGGACGCGGCCGGATTCCCCGGACCAGCCTGGCTCGGGGCGGGAGAGTGTAGTGATGGCCGTGAGGGTCGGAGTCCGCTTGGTCAATTCGGCCAGCTCCTCCTGATCGTACAAGTCCCGCTGACTGCGCAGTCCCCAGAACAAGGTCGCCGGTCTCGGATCGGAACTTTCCGAGTTCGCCAGCAACATGGACCGGATCGGCGCAATGCCGGTGCCGCTGGCGATGAACAGTAGTTCACGCCCCTGGTCCTCTCGCAGATAGAACCTCCCTGCCGGGCCTTTGAAGTGCGTCTTATCCCCCGCTTTGAGATCGAACAGAAAGCCGGAGCCCGATCCGCCCGGTACGAGATTGAACAGCAGCGTGATGACGTCCGGACGGCTGGGCTGTGAGGCGATGGAATAGGCCCGCGTCACGAGATGGCCGGTCTGCGGATGCGGCATCTCGAAGGAGATGAACTGGCCTGGCTTGAACATGAGGGTCTTCGGCTCGATCAGACGCAGATCAAGCTGGCGCACGTCATGCGTGAGATTCTTGATCGACTCGACTTGTGCGGCAAATGTTTCGATCGGCATGGCGGGAGATTCTAGCAGGATGCGGAAATGGTCCGCCAGTCAGACTTGTTGATTTGGTCTGTTCGGTCTGTCTGGTTTATTTGGTTGAACCAGACTAACCGGATAAACCAGATGAACCAGATCAACAAAACAAACCAGATCAACCAGACAGACCGGGCTTGTCCCGCTCGACTGAGCTCGTCGCAGGCACACGAACGGACCGTCGAAGCTTTAGCCTGCCAACATAGCTTTTCCGCAGCCTACTACGGCTTAATCGTGGAAAGATCGGGGACAGACTGACCAGGCAGGGAAGAGGTCTGTTCACAGATGGGCGCCACGCGGAATGCGCGTCGCGGCTAGATAGCCTCACCGTGCATGGCGCCAAAGTTCAGGCGACAGCCGACGAGGTACAGCGCTCCTTGCTCATCTTCTCGCAGCGGTTTCGTCCAACAGACTTCTACGAGACAGATCGCACGCCCGTGCGTCGATTGGCTAGTTTGAATTTCCAACAGCTGCCCTTTGGACGGAGCGACGCCAAGCAATAGTCGCATTCCGGTTGGACTATCGTTCACCGCGGTGCCATGCCCCTCTTCGAGGTTTGCACCATCGCGATCCACCGAGCGCATCAAGCCGTAGGTACAGGGACTGATTCTTACGTTTCGAGCTTCTCGTCGACGTTCGACATGAAGGGGCTTTACACCGTGCCATGCTGTTTCTTGACGAGGGCGCTCCGCAACATGCACGCCCATTTTCCCCAGCAGTGCCTTGCTGTATGACCGTATATATTCAACGAGCTGCTTCATTTAATCCTCTCCACCGCCACAAAGATCTTTGTCGTCCCCGACTCCTGAATTGTCGGCACCTTGGCATTTTGATGTTGTAATACATCGTCATCACAATTGTATAGAAACCAAAAGGGGGACGTAGAACTACGTAGACTGCGCTCTCCATCCCCTTGCAGCATGCCCGGCATGGCTGCGCCATCCGGCAGGATATTGATAGAGCTCCTATTATTGACCGATCGTTCCAATATATGCTACTTTGCTTCCCAATTCAGGAATGCAGGAGAGCCCCCCATGCCCCGCCAGAAGGAATTCAATCCGGACGACGCCATCGAGAAGGCCCTACATGTCTTTTGGCACAAGGGCTATGAAGCCACGTCGATGGAAGATCTGCTGACGGCGATGAACCTCAATCGAGGCTCGCTCTACGACACCTTCGGCGATAAGCGGCAGTTGTTTCTCAAGGCGATGGATCGCTACTGCCACGGCTTCATCGGCGAGAAGCTCTCGCTGCTCGATCAACCAGGGCCCGCGCTCCAGACGCTTCGCCGGTTTATCCACGGGATGATTGAGGGCGCCCTAGCCGATCCGCAACGCCGCGGTTGCCTCATCGCCAACACGGTCATGGAACTATCGCCACATGAAAAGGATATTGCGGGGAAAGTCTGCAAGGCGCTGAAGATGGGCGAAGATGCGTTCTTCAAGGTCCTGACCCGCGCCAAGGCACAAGGCGAGTTGCGAGCCGACCAGGACCCGCGCGCGCTGGCACGCTTCCTGGTAACCATGATGCAAGGCTCAATCGTGATGATCAAATCCGGGACGTCGGCTGACGTGGTGAAGCAGACAACGGAGACCGCGCTCTCGATCTTGGACTGAACCGATCTCATTTTTTTGACCTATTATGGAATGCTCATTCCACATTTGACGGTGTAGCGCTCATCCAGGAAGGAGGTGCCACATGATATGTCAACGTTGTGATGGTCTGATGGTTCGAGAGCGGTATGACGATCTTGACTTGGGCTCTGCGGGATCTGAGATCTCCGCCTGGCGCTGTCTCAACTGCGGCGCGATCGTCGATCCAATGATCGTGGCTCATCATCACACCACGCACAAGGTCGAACCAGATCCATTGTTGCGGCAACGCCTCAAAGAACTGGTGATGGCAACGTACGAGACGCCTCACCATTCATTCGGTCGCGGAAGATAGGAAGCGAAACACACTTCACACTGTCGCTTGAAGGAGTACGTACCCATGAGACTTGGAAACAAAATCGCCATTGTCACGGGCGGAGGAACCGGCATCGGAGAAGCGATTGCGAGAGCCTTTGCCCGGGAGGGCGCGAAGGTCGCGATCACGGGTCGGCGGAAGGAGGAATTAGCGCGGGTCGTCAAAGCCATCGGGCAACAGGGGGGCCATGCATTGGCGCTTCAGGGAAGCGTGACGAATGAACCGGATGTACGCGAAGCGGTGGAATCCACGGTCCGAACATTTGGGAGACTCGACATCCTTGTGAACAACGCGGGTAACCTGTTCTATGCTGGGCCGCTCCACGAGACTTCCGACCAGATATGGGACGAGACATTTGACTTGTTCATGAAGGGCCCGTTCCGGTTCATTCGAGCCGCGATCCCCCACATGCTGAAACAAGGAGGAGGCTCAATCCTCAACATCTCGACGGTGGGCGCGCTCAAGGCCATCCCAAACTTTCAAGCCCATGCCTATCAGGCAGCCAAAGCCGGCGTCGTGATGCTGACGAAAACCGTGGCCATGCACTATGCCAAGCAGCACATCAGGTGTAACTGTCTCTGCCCAGCCGGAGTGATTACCCCGGGGACTGCGGGCATGCTGGAGGATCCTCAGACCAAGGCGTGGTTCGAGGGGCTTCATCCGATGGGTCGCTTGGGGCAGCCGGAGGAAGTAGCGGAAGCGGCGATCTATTTTGCGTCCGATGAGTCACTGTGGACAACCGGCAGCATTCTGCCTATCGACGGGGGAGTGATGGCGGGATGAATACGCAGGAGACGCGCCAAAAAGATGTTCGACCGTCGCTGTCAACGTATCGACATCGAGAGCAGAACGGATAGGCCATCGCCACCACAGGAAGAGGAGGAGCCATCATGACGACAATGGAGATCGGCAAGGAACTGGTCGCCCTGTGCAAGCAAGGCAAGAATCAGGACGCGATCGATCGGTTGTATTCGCCGGATATTGAGAGCGTCGAACCCGTTGCCATGCCGGGTATGGAACAGACCCAGAGGGGGATCGCGAAGATCAAAAGCAAGAATCAATGGTGGGTAGACAACCACGAAGTCCATGAGGGCGTGGCTGAAGGACCGTTCCCCCATGGCGACCGCTTCATCGTGCGATTCAAGTATGACGTCACGCCCAAGCACAGGGGAAAGCGCTTTACTATGGAAGAAATGGGCCTCTTCACCGTTCAAAATGGAAAGATCGTAAAAGAAGAGTTCTTCTACACGATGGGGTAATCGGCCATTCAGCCGTCTCATCGGTGTGCATGCACGCGGCGATCAACGCCGTGACCGTCAACGTCTCGCACGAGGGACCATCCTATGGTCTACGATGAACAACTCGCGGCGCGCGTGCGAGTCCTTTTGAAAGGGCAACGTGCGTTGGTCGAAAAGAAGATGTTCGGAGGGCTCGTCTACATGTCGCAGGGGAAGATGTTTGCCGGGATCTTGAAAGACAACTTGGTCGTGCGGGTCGGCCCCGATGGCAACGACGAGGCGTTGAAGAAGCCACACACGAGACCGATGGATTTCACGGGGTAGCCCATGAAGGGCTACCTCTATGTGAGCCCCGAGGGCGTGAAGACTGCGGTGCAATTGCGCAAGTGGCTCACGCGGGGGCAGCCGTTCATCTCGAGTCTACCGGTGGCAAAACGAACGGTTCGCCCCCAACAAGGTTGACCTCATCCTGTCAACATGTTTGACTAGGCACCTCACACATTTACCAAAGGAGGCGTGACATGAAACAAGCAATTGGAGTGCTGGCATTGGCACTGATGCTGGCTGGCCTCAGCGGCTGTAGCTATCTCTTCTATCCTCGCGCAGGGGACTACGCGACACAGGCCAAAGGCGCCAACGGCGTCGAGACGATGATCAATCTCACGAATATGATGGAGGCCACGGCGGCGAAAGCCAAGGGCGGGAAGGGCGTCGATACCGCCTTCGATGATGTGCACAATCAGTTCCATGCGCTCAATGATGCGTTCTGCGGTGTGACGGACGCGCAGGCCAAGACGCCGGCCTATGACCTGGCCGTGACGCACAAGAAGGAATTGATGGCCATCTTCAAGCGGCTGTGGAAATTCAAGGGCGATCAACCGCAGCGCGACCTGCATCTTGATCTCCTGAGTACTGAGTTGAAGGAATTGCGCGAGACGTTGCAGACGATCAAGTAACACCTCACAAGGGAGGATCCTGATGCCGCGATCGAGGAAGGCTACTTCGCCTCAACCTACCACCGGTTCTGTGTCGCTGCTCATCGGCACGCGCAAGGGTGCCTTCATCTTGCGCGGCGATCGCACACGCCGGACCTGGAAGCTGTCTGCCCCAATGTTTCTCGGTCACATCGTGCATCATCTGGTATTAGATCCGCGCGACCGACGCACGATACTCATGGCCGCACGCACCGGACATTTAGGGCCGACGATCTTTCGTTCAACTGATTTCGGCAAGATCTGGAAGGAGGCGACGAAGCCACCGGCTTTCCTCAAGGTCCCCGAGGGACAGCAAGGACGCGTCGTCGATCATGTCTTCTGGTTGACGCCAGGACACATGAGCCAACCAGGCACATGGTACGCCGGCACCTCGCCGCAGGGACTCTTCCGTTCCACCGACGGCGGCGTCACATGGGAACCGTTTTCCGGCATTAACGACGATCCGCAGTATCGCGAGTGGATGGGCACCGTGCAGGATGGCACGCCGGATGGGCCCAAGCTGCACTCCATCATCGTAGACCCGCGCGATCCCACACATCTGTACTTCGCCATGTCGGGTGGCGGCGTGCATGAATCCGTCGATGCCGGCAAGACCTTCGTACCGCTGGTCAAGGGGCTCGACATAGTTGAGGGATTCGATCCAGCCGTTGTGACCTTCCACGATCCCCATTGTGTCCGGCTCTGTCCCAGCAATCCAGACCGGCTGTATCAGCAGAATCATTGCGGAACCTACCGGCTCGATCGGCCCTCAACCACCTGGGTACGGATCGGGAAGAACATGCCGAAGAACGTCGGCGACATCGGTTTTCCCATGGTCGTCCACCCGCGCGATGCCGACCGTGCATGGGTATTCCCAATGGACGGCTCGACGGTGTGGCCACGCGTGAGTCCCGGAGGCAAGCCAGCGGCCTATGTCACCAAGAATGCGGGGAAAAGCTGGGTGCGATTGGACAAAGGCTTTCCGCGCACGAATGCCTGGTGGACGGTGAAACGGCAGGCGATGACGGCAGATGCGCATGAGTCAGTGGGACTGTACTTGGGTACGACGCAAGGCGAGATCTGGGCAAGCCGAAATGAGGGAGCGACCTGGACCTGCATTGCCAAACACCTGCCGGAAATCTATTCCGTGGAAGCGGCCGCACTCAGGCGATGATGGCGCACATCCCCAGCGCCTTGCGGTCCTATACGGCGCAGCAGGGTGAGGTGGAGGTGGAGGGCGCCACGCTCGCTGAGGCAATGGTGGGCTTGGAACGACGTTTCCCAGGCATCCGGTTTCGAATCATCACGGAGCAGGATAGGATCAGACCGCACATCAGAATCTTTGTGAATGGAGAACAGGCACAACATCTCGCCGCGCCGGTTCGACCCGATGATCATATTCATATCGTCTGCGCCTTGAGCGGCGGCTGACGCTTCATCGACACTCGTTCCGGCACCATGCGGAAAGGAATGACATGAACCAGCAATATTCTCAGGAGATCATCGAAGGCCAACGGCAGGACTGGAACCGCGTCGCCGGAGGCTGGGAGAAGTGGGATCGATTCTTCGATGAACAGATGGCGTTTCTCAATCACCGGCTCGTGGCCGATGCGCGGCTTCGGTCCGGCATGCAGGTGCTCGATCTGGGTTCCGGCACCGGCTATCCCGCACTCCTTGACGCACGCACCGTTGGGCCAAGCGGAAGCGTGGTCGGGCTGGATCTCGCCGAGCAGATGCTCGCCGTCGCGCGACGCAAGGCCACGGCGCTGAGCCTCGCAAATGTGACATTCCGCACGGGTGACGTGACAGCCCTTCCGTTTGAGGCCAACTCGTTCGATGCGGTGACCAGCCGCTTTTGCTTGATGTTTCTTCCAGAGATTTCAAAGGCCACCGCTGAAATCGCACGCGTACTGAAGCCCGGAGGCTGGGTCGCGGCGGCTGTCTGGTCTTCGCCCGACAAGAATCCCTCGATCGGCCTCTCGATGGAGGCGATTAAGAAGGTGATCGAGCTGCCGCCGCCGGACCCCACCGCCCCCGGTATTTTTCGCCTCGCCAAGCCCGGTGATCTCGCCGGGATGTTGCAACAGGCCGGATTGGTTGATGTGACGGATCAGGAATTTTTCGCGGAATGGTCGTATGCCTCAGCCGATGAGTACTACACGAGCCTCATGGAAATCGCAGCGCCGATACAGAATCTCATGGCCAAACTCTCGGCTGCCCAGATACAAGAGGTAAAGCGGCTCATCCTCGCTGCTATGACCCAATATCAGCGTGGCAACAGAATCACCTTCCCCCTCGCCGTCCGGATGGTCGCGGCGCGCAAACCGCTGTGAGACTACCATGGCGCCGAAGCAGGACGGATTCAAGGACTTCGTCCTGGATCAACTCAGCGATCTGCAAGGCGTGACCTGCCGCGCGATGTTCGGTGGATACGGGCTGTACTGTGGTAGGGTGTTCTTCGGCATCGTCCATAAAGGCCGGCTCTATTTCAAGACGAATGCGACCACGGCACCACGCTATCGCGAGCGCGGGATGAAACCATTCAGACCCAACGCCAAACAGACCATCAGCACCTATTACGAAGTCCCAGTCGACGTCCTGGAAGATGCCGGAGAGCTGACGATATGGGCTCAGCAGGCCAGCGACCTCTGATGGCTTTCGCGTGGCACAGGCCAGACCGCTTGCCATTCCGATGCCTGCTTCTTGTCGGACTACTCGGTTGTGTGTGTTCTTTTCCTGTGTGGGCCGATGAGCGCCCTCTGTCTTCGAGTGTGTGGCAGAGCGTGCCCGATCAAGCACCGGCCCCACGACAGCCCTGGGTCCTCCGCGACCGAGCCATCGCCTTGAGCCCCCAGTTGCTTCTGACCTTGAAAGATGCTGCCGCCAGGCCACATCCCCCCGTCTTCATCGAACTCTTCGATGGCACCCGGTATGAGTTGGATATCACCTCCACCATCTCCCGAATCAACGACTCAGCCGTCATACGCGGACTCCTCAAGAACACCCCTCACGGGAACTTTACTTTTATTATCAACGGCAGCGTGATGGCGGGCACCATCCACATCGATGATCGCCTCTTCACAATCGAACATGTGTCCAACGGCCGCCACCGTCTGTTGGAAGTGAATCCCGCGACAGTCCCTCCAGACTAGGCGGCGCGTGAAGCGCGAGGACCGGCGGTCTCTCTTGTTTATTTGGTCTGTTTGGTTTGTTTGGTTGAACGAGACTAACCAGATGAACAAGACAGACCAGATGAACCAGATCAACCCTCGCTCGTCTCGCCCGTCCCGCCAGTCTCGCTCGGCTATCCTTCGGCGCTCCGCCGGTAGAGATCGGCCCTTCGCTGTGCCACAATCAACGAGACATGTCTGTATCTCTCTGGACTCTCGGCCATTCGACGAAACTGATCGATGAATTCATCGGCTTGTTGCGCGCCCATCAGATCAGTCTTCTCGTCGATGTCCGTACCGTTACTCGATCCCGTTACAATCCGCAGTTCAATAGGGATACGCTGGCCCAGTCGTTGCGCGAAGCCGGGCTCCGGTATCGCCACCTCCCGGAGTTGGGTGGCTTACGAAAGCCGAAGAACGATTCCGTAAACAACGGATGGCGCAATGCCAGTTTTCGCGGCTATGCCGACTATATGCAGACGGACGAATTCATGAAAGCATTAGAAGAGCTGATGGCTGATAGCCGATTGGAGCCGACAGCCATCATGTGCGCCGAAGCCGTCCCCTGGCGCTGCCATCGGTCGTTGATTGCCGATGCGCTAGTGACCCGTGGCTGGGACATCCGGCATATCATATCTCCCGAGAAAGCCACCCCGCACATCCTCACGTCATTTGCCCATTTCGAGAAGGGAACGCTGATCTACCCGAAACCGACCGACCCCCCTTCGTTGTTCTAGCAGGATGCTGAAAAAATCCGCCAGCGGCGTTCTCGCCGCGCTCAGAGGTTCAACGTACC
>JANYEF010000546.1 GCA_025363325.1 Nitrospira sp.
GAGAAACCAGACAAACCACCACTGTTTTCGCACCTTGCTAGAGCAGTGATGCCTCGCGGAGTTCCTTGAAAAACTTCTGAATGAGAGCTTGACTCTCCTGTTCGAGGACCCCTCCGGTCACGACGACCCGGTGGTTCAGCTTCGGCTCTGACGGCAGGTCGAACAGCGACCCGCAGGCGCCGGCTTTTGGGTCCCATGCCCCAAAGACGACTCGGTGAATCCTCGCTAAGATAATCGCGCCGATACACATCGCGCAGGGCTCCACGGTCACATAGAGCGTCGTGTCGGTCAAGCGCCACGTGCCCAATGCGGATGCTGCGGCGCGGATCGCAATGACCTCGGCATGAGCCGTGGGGTCCTGCCAGAGTTCGCGGTAATTGTGTGCTTGAGCAAGAATCTGGTTGTCTTGGACGATCAAGGCGGCGATCGGCACTTCGCCGATGGCTGGTGCCCTGGCCGCTTCTTCCAGGGCCAGCCGCATAAACGTGAGATCCTGTGCGCGCTCGTCTCCTGCCACTGTTGTCTCCTTAGAAGGTCATTATTTGGTTTGTCTGGCTTTTTGGTTGAACCAAATCAACCAGATAAACAAAACAAACCAGATTAACCAGAGAGATCGGGTTAGGACCGGCTCAAGAGGTAGATCTGTCCGGTCGGTTGTGGCCGGCCGCCTGAGGGCTCAAGGCTGACGGCGAAGGTCTTCGCATCTTTGAAGCCCGGTACTTTCTTGACCAGTAGGTGAGCGGTTTCTCCGGTATCCATCTGAAAGGTTCCGATGCTGATGGGTTTGTCGTGAATGGCCCATAGCTGATAGGTCGTGCCGGCGGGAGATTCTGGCAGGTTCATGGAGTAGAGCCATACTTTTTGGGATCGAGAATCGTACAGCAGGAATCCCGCAGCCCGTTTTGCCATGTCCGATCCGGTGAGGGACACGGCCTTGGCGCTGGGAGCTCGAAGAAGCGTGGCTAATTCGTCTTGCGGAGTTCCGACGGTGCGCGTGCTGCCTTGCTGGCTTAATTGAACACGAGTCTCTTCCAGTTCAGCTTCACGCTGGGCCAGCTGTTCTTTGGCTTCCGTGGCTTCGTTCGTTCGTTGCTGTAGTTCATTGCGTAATTCGGCGAGGGCTTTGGCTTGGTCGCTGAGCTCACGATGTGCGTCGGCAAGTTTTGTCGACTTTTCCTGGAGCGATGCTTCAAGCTCCTGAATATTCGATGTGTCGACGGAACGTTGTGCCGTAAAGTTCCACACGAGATATCCCCCGACCGCCACGATCAAGAGCGTGCCCAAGCCAAGGGCCCAGGGTAGTGACAACGATCGGGCAGGGGCCACGGGAGGAAAGAGGTGGTTCATCCATTCGCCGGGTTCCAGACTCGGACGGGCCGGTTCTTTCGACGCCGCTTCAGCTGGAATCGGCGCAGGGTTTCGTCCGGCCATGATCGTGGCCTTGAGGGAGCGTGGAGGACTGGTCGGACTCAGGGCAAGCGGGAGGAGAGCGGCGACGGATTGATAGTCCTTCAGCGCACTGTGACAGGAGGCGCAGCCGGAGAGTAAGTGGGCCTCCAGCGCCTGTCGCTCGATCCGGTCCAGCGCGCCTGCGGCATACAAGGGAACCGATTCTTGGAGTTCTTCGTGCGTCATTGGAGCTCACCATGGGTCCACCACTGTTGGAGACCATCTCGGAGTTTGGACATTCCAAGTTTGATCCTGGTCTTGACGGTCCCGAGCGGCTGGTTCAGCCGCGCGGCGATCTCGGCATGGGAGAGTCCCTCGTAATATGCAAGTTCAATCGCTTGTTGTTGCGCCTGGGGCAATCCAGCCACCGCGGCTCCGACCGCAATACGTAGTTCTTGATCGGCCTGCGTCTCAAACGGGCTCGGACCAGGGTCGGCCACCTGCGTGGCGGTTCCGGCTTCCAGCGAGTTCGTGGCTCGATAGCCTCGTGAGGCTCTGGCCCGTAGCCGGTCGATGGCCCGACTTTTGGTGAGGGTGACCAACCATGCGACAGGGGTTCCACGTCCGACGTCATAGCGGGAGACCTTCCGCCAGACTTCCAAATAGACATCCTGTAAGAGCTCCGCTGCCTCATCGTGATTCCCCAGAATTCTGACTGCCAACGTGAAGAGCAGCGTGCTCGAATGGTCATAGAGCTGGCTGAACGCCTGCTGATCGCCTTGTACCACACGTGCCAGCAGGGTTGGATCGATCATCGAGGTGGCGTGTCGTGAAGGTTTATCCATAACGCGAGCAAGTCGTAAGGGAAAGCCGAGATCACCTCATGTCCGCCACGACTATAGCATCCTACGGAAGCCACGGGCAAAAGGATGTGTGATTCAGCAGGAGGCTGAAAAAGTCCGCCAGCTATCTTGTTCGTCTGGTCTATCCGGTCTGTCTCGTCCGGGAGCGCCAGATAGACATGTAGACCGGACAGACTCACTAGCAGTCTGCTGAAGAACCCTCTTTTATGACGGAAGTTTCCGTTTTTTGAGATAACTACACGTTATTTTTTCGAGGGTTAGTGGATTCTCTGTGCCGTATCAGGGCGTGGTTGTGTGTTCGGACGCACCTACCCCCGC
>JANYEF010000552.1 GCA_025363325.1 Nitrospira sp.
GTCGTGAAATGATCCGCATGGATACCGAGAAACGAATGCAAAACACGGGACTAAAAAGCGATTTGACTTCTTCAGTCGCCTCCCTGACCTTCGAACTCGTGACAACGCCAGTTCTCTTGACTGACGGCAAAGAAGCTGGCGTCGCTGCCTTCATCCGATTGTCCGTTCGTGAACCCGCCAAGCGACTACGCCCATTCCACAAAAACGTAACCGCGGACACATGGTTGATTAGGAACAGCCTCGTCGCCCCCCGTGGCCAACTCGATCAGGTTGTATACCAAGAGGCTATGAGGCTGCTCGATTCATTCTTGCTGCGGTGGCGCGAAGCAAATCGCCGTTAGCGTTGCAGATCCTCGGCGATCCGAACCGGCAGGAGGTGGCGAAAAAGAGGGATTCAGGGTTGAAGGGATTCGGGGTCAGGCATGACTATTGACTTATTGGAGCCGGTCGCCTCGCTTGAAGAGATAACGGGCTCGGCAGTCTTTCCTCCAACCTAGCCCTCCTCCCGCGCCTTCCATCACGAACAGCTGGACACCCGTGAATCGTGAAGCGTATCTCGCAAACATTCCGCAGGCCGTTCGACCCCCTCAATTGTCCCTTGGAAACAGATCGCCAGCGGTCGAACACTCTTCTCCACACACCTTCCTGGGCGCATTCTGGCGACATCACCCAGAGAGGATCTCCTGCGTTGACGATGCGCTTGAAATAACTTAGAATTATAAGAAGTCACGAGGCTGAAATATTTTCTGGAATTCCAAGGGCCGCGCATGGATATTCGCGCAGACATAACCACCTCCGACCCAGTTCTGGCGCGGATTATTCGTCGCTTGGTGACGGCCTATGAACCGGAACAGATCTTTCTGTTCGGCTCGCGTGCGCGCGGTGATGCTGGCCCGGATAGCGATTATGATTTGCTCCTTGTGGTGCCGGACCACGCCCCACCAGAACGGAAGCGGAGCAAACTGGCGTATCGGGTTCTGTGGGGAACGGGCACGGCTGCCGACGTGGTGGTCTGGATCAGGAGCGCCTTCGATTCGCGGGTTCACCTTGCCGCGTCGTTACCCGCCACCGTCATGCGGGAAGGCAAACTGCTCCATGCCGCATGATCCGGCCCTCGTCGCAGAGACCCGTGCCTGGTTCTCGAAAGCCGGGAACGACTTGCGCGCTGGAACGTTCGAGCTGGGTGCCGTCCCGCCCTTAACCTCCGACATCGTGTTTCATACGCAGCAGGCTGCCGAAAAGGCAATGAAGGGATTTCTCACCTGGCATGGGCGGGTCTATCGCAAGACCCATAATCTTGTCGAAATCGGGGAAGCTTGCGCTGCGATCGATCCGACACTCGAACCCTTGCTCAGGCGAGCGGCGGAACTTACCGAGTACGCCTGGAGATTTCGGTATCCAGGCAACCCTGAAGAACCCACCGAGGAAGAAGCCAGAGGAGCGTTGGCGCTCGCTCACGAGGTGTTCGATTCGCTCCTGCACCGCCTCCCGTCAGACGTCCGCCCGTAACTAATGATCCCTGAAGACTCCTCGCCGATCACAAGGCACTCTCTGGTTCATGGTTCGTACTGCCCGACGAGAGAGGAGCCAAGATTCGGTGGTCACACCTGACTATTGACCTATTGGAGCTGGCCGCCTCGTTTGGAGAGATTGAGGGCTCGGCAGTCTTTCCTCCGAGGTAGCCCTCCTCCCGCGCCTTCCGGCACGAACCGTTCGACACTCGTGAAGCGTATTTCGTATCTCGTTTCAGATCAGACCCACCGAAGGAACAAACGCCGAGATACGAGCGACGCTTCACGGACGACGCACGAAGAAGGGCCTCCTGCAACGCCTGATCCTCTCGTCCGGCGCGGTGCTGTTCGCTCGGTCTATTCCCCGCCTTCCCATGTATCCGCCTGCGTCGTGCTTATCTACAGGCATCACGGCGGGCTGATAGCGAGATAGACAATGAGATTTACAGTCTGCCCCGGTCGTTCGAACAGGACGATAGATTGAACAAGTGTTGGATGTTGAAGTAGACTCGCCTTCCACCAGAATACTCAGGCGGCCGTGCTATTATGATGCACGGCCGCTCGCAGCAAACTAACTAGTTAGGTGACGATGTGAGGGCAACCAGCATGAACGACGGTGACAAGATTCTGAGAGCATATGCCGCTATCACCTCGATTCGGGCTAACGTTCCGGAGCGCCACGAGGTTGAAGCGAGATGGGTCAACGAGTTCAATGAAGCGATCGAGAAACTTGAGAAATCGCTGGGCATTGATCTGCAGGAATTCAAGGTTCCGCAAGATGCGCTCAAACGATTTGTCGCTTCGTGCAACAGCCTGACAAATGACGTGACGTATCTTGAAGGTCAGTGGTGCGAGCGGGCCATTCTGATGCAGAAGCTTGACTCGGTACTTGTGTACTTCACGGGCTTGGAAGACCGAGATGACAAGAAGATCGGGTTTCGGCCATCTCTATAGATGCAGCAACAACAAACCGGGGCCTGCGCTTGACCTTGTACCTGCCCAGCCGCATCAACCTGAGCAAGTAAGACCTGGGACGCCCTAACTTCTCCTCTTCCGCCTCCCTACCCCCAAAGAGCCGTCAATGTGCGCTTCTTGTCACTTGGTCTCTGGAATGACACCTGTGCTGGTCTGACTGCGCCCGTCCTCTCTTCAGGGATGGGGACTGATTGATCTTCCACTGCGCGCAGCTTTCTCACCCGCCCACCCACTGGCACGCCGAGACGTGCCATTAACCCGGGAGAGGGCCCTCCAATTCGCTAAACCTCTATTTAGGGAGTGGCCAAGGCTGCCCTTTACTGCGCGCATCGAACGAGCACAGTTTCACCGTGCGCATTCTGCGAGCAAGAAGGGCACCTGGCCGCTCCCTTCCCATCCTCTGCTCCGGGAGCAAAAGATCAGCGCGGGTGTCGTTCCACTGCCCCCTCTTTCGATTTATTGACAGCTTACAATCCATTCCTTGAGAATGCTCCCATGGCTGGGAAGATCATCATTGAACGGCTGGAGTTTCAGGGGCGTTGCGGCGTGACTCCGGAGGAGCGCCGGCGGCCTCAGCCGTTGGCGGTGGACCTGAAACTGGAGTGCCAGACTGAACCGGCGGCGACTTCGGATGACATCCACCATGCGGTCGACTATGCGCAGGTGGCCGATCGGATTGTCGAGATCGGCGCGACGCGGGATTGCGCGCTGTTGGAAACCTTCGCGGAGCGGCTCCTTACCATGCTCTTTACAGAATTCCCCATCGATCGGGCCAGGATTTGGTTGCGGAAGCTTGCGCCACCGCTTGAACATGTGACCGGTTCGGTAGGCGTCCAACTCGAACGATCGCGCCTGGCTCACCTGATCCAGGATCCGGGACCAACCCCGGCCCGGCTTCTCACTCAGCAACTCCATCGCTTACCGAAAGGCAAGGCGCTCGACGTCGCGGCCGGGTCTGGACGCAACGCCCTCTATCTCGCCTCGCACGGTTTCCAAGTCGATGCGATGGACCGCGATGAACAGGCCATGGCACAGCTCGCTGCCACGGCGAAACAACAGAACCTCCCGAACCTACATGTCCGGACGGTGGACCTCGAACGAACGACGGATGAACGGCCAGAATTTCCCACGCATGAATATGACGTGATCGTCGTGTTCTTCTATCTCCATCGCGCACTGTTTCCCGCGCTCATCGAATCGCTGAAACCGAACGGGGTCTTAATCTACGAAACCTTTACCATCGATAACTACTTGCGCCATCGCCATCCGCGCCGATGGGAATTTTGCCTCGCGCAGAACGAATTGCTCCGACTCACGTCCACTCTCCGCCTGCTGTCGTACGATGAAGGCGAACACGACGGCAGCCATGAACCCGGTTCTGTCTTTACCGCGCAACTCGTCGCCCAACAAGCGGGCTCCAGCAGCCTGCCGCACGAGTCGGCATGAGTCGCATCGATCTCCATCTCCATACAACCCACTCCGATGGAAGCCTCTCGCCGACTGAGGTGTTACGGCTCGCCCACAAGGCAGGGGTCACCGCGCTGGCCATCACGGACCACGACATTGTGACCGGCATTCCCGAAGCCCTCGCAGCCGGAGCTGAACTGGGAATTGAAATCATTCCCGGCGTGGAAATCAGCTCTCGCGTGGGCAATAGTGAGCTCCATATCCTTGGCTATTGCTTACACTGGCAAGACCCAGAGCTGAATCAACGCTTGGCCTACTTGCGCGAGAGCCGACATAGCCGCAACCCACAGATCATCGAACGGCTGCGCTCATTGGGGCTGGACGTGACCTATGAAGAGGTACGGGCTTTGGCCGGCACGGATGCGGTCGGCCGGCCGCATATAGCGCGGCTCTTGATGGACAAACAGTATGTCACGTCCGCCAAAGACGCCTTTGACCGGTATCTAGCAGACGGGCGCCCAGCCTATGTGGCGCGTGAACTCCCCAAGCCGGCGGATGCCATCGCCTGGATCAGAGCCGCCGGCGGCGTGGCCGTGCTGGCCCATCCGACCTGGGCCAAGGTGTCCGGGGAAGGGCTGAATACACTCCTGACGACATTGAAAGCCGAGGGCCTCGGTGGCATCGAAGTCCACTACAGTACCCACACGAAGCGACAGACGACGGAGTACCTCGACCTGTCCAAGCGGCTGGACTTGCTGGTGACCGGTGGAAGCGATTTCCACGGCATCACCAAGCCGGACATCGAAGTTGGTACGGGGCGTGGTGATTTGAAAGTTTCCGAGAAGTTGCTCGACCCCCTCAAAAAAGCCGCCCTCCTCGGTTGAGGTTTATCTGGTTTCTCTGGTCTGTCTCGTTATTTGGTTTGTTTGGTTTGTTTTGTTTATTTGGTTGAATGAAACTAACCATATGAACCAAATCAACCAGATAAACAAAACAAACC